>CAMCSM010000011.1 GCA_945877805.1 Methylacidiphilum caldifontis
GCCAGAAGCAGATAGTAAAGAAAGAGAACATTTAAACCGATGCTGCGCGCGTGACTCGGATCAAAACAAAAGAGAAGTAAATCCCGCCGAAAAAGAAGAGTAAATCCGAGGGCAATCGAGCCAAAGAAGAGTGTCTCAAGCATCTGTGATTTTGATATCCCTAACAAACTTCCAAAAAGAATATGATTTAAATGGATATCCGATTCGATCTTCGAATACAAAACTAAGCCGAAAGCAAACATTCCTGTAAAGACAACCCCCATTACCGTATCCTCTTTAATACGACTTCTGACCTTAATAAACCCGGTAGAAATAGCACAAAAAAAACCGGCGGCAAATGCCCCTAACGAAAGAGGAATTCCGATCATATAAGCAAGGACCACTCCTGGAAAAATGGCGTGCGAGATCGCATCCCCCATCAAGGACCAACCTTTTAAAATCAAATAACAAGAAAGTACGGAACAGACAATTCCCACAAGCGATCCCACGAGCCAAGCATCTCTCATAAATGAAAATTGAAAGGGAGCCCACGGATCACTTAATAATAATTGCCAAGCATTCATCTCTACTTGAACTCCAGACGCAATGATTTCATCTTGAATCCCTTCATCGCTAAAATCCCATGTTTAGGAGCAAATATCCAAGCGATTAAAAACAGCGATGTTTGCAAAACCACGATCGATCCCCCTACTGAACCATCAAAGAAATAACTCAGATAGGCACCACAAAATGAGGTGAGCGATCCTAAAAATAAGGCGATGATCATCATCGTTCCAAATCGATCGGACAAAAGATAGGCAGTCGCTCCCGGAGTAATTAACATCGCGACGACTAAACAAACCCCAACGGTTTGAAGCGCCGCCACCGCTGTCAACGTCAGCAGGGTTAACAACATAAATTTAAGGAGTCGCACCGGAAACCCCAATACCTGCGCCTGAATCGGATCAAAACACCAAAGGAATAAATCTTTCCAAAAAATAAAAATTGTTGCGAGACAAAGGGCAGAGATCGCTAAAAGCTGAACGATATCTTGATCAGAAATCCCGAGAATATTTCCAAAGACAATCATTTTTAAATTAATCGGACTTGGATAAAGAGAAATTAATAATAATCCAATCGCAAAAAAGGTACTAAAGACCACCCCAATGATCGCATCATCTCGAATCGCAACCATTTCCTTAATCCAACCGATCGCCCCCGTCGCAAGGGTCCCCGCAACAAATGCGCCTAATGCAATCGGTATCCCTAATCCATAGGCGACGACAACCCCAGGAATAATCGCATGAGAAAGGGCATCCCCCATCAGCGACCACCCCTTCAAGGTCAAAAAGCAAGAAAGCAACCCACAAACCGCCCCCACTAACGCACTGACAAAAATTGCTTTTTGCATATACTCATATTGAAAGGGCATGAGTAAATCAGAAATCATCACGGCTCATTCCCCTCTTTGGAATTAGTTAAATTTCGATGCTCTAAATGCCCTCCCTTTCCTAAAACTAAAGGCCTTTCATCATCGGTAATTAAGGTCACAGAGCGTCCATCGTTATCGTCGATCGTCGATTTATCAAAATGGAAATGACGTAAGACACCGCCAAAGGCCTTCGTGAGGTTCTCTTCGGTAAATACTTCATTTAAAGGACCCCATGCTAAAACACGCCGATTAATCAAAACAGCATGATCACAAAAATCGGGGACTGATCCTAAATTATGAGTTGATACTAAAATAATTTTCCCCTCGGCACGCAACTCTCGCATCAAATCGATAATCGCATTTTCAGTCTTCACATCTACCCCTGTAAATGGTTCATCCAGTAAGATCACACGGCTTTGTTGCGCCAGCGCACGTGCTAAAAAGACTCTCTTTTTCTGACCTCCACTTAACTCTCCTATTTGACGATCTCGAAAATCCCACATTTGAACCTTCTGCAAACTTTCCTCCGCAATCTTTTTATCGTTCGAGGAGGCCATACGAAGAAAGTTCATATACCCGTATCGTCCCATTAACACCACATCCCAAACGCTCACAGGAAAAGTCCAATCGACCTCCTCCGCCTGAGGAACATAAGCAATCCAATTTCTTTTCTGGGCCTCCAGAACAGGCCTTTCAGAAATCAACACATCCCCATCGGTCGGCTTCACAAATCCCATGAGCGCCTTGAAGAGAGTCGATTTACCGCTCCCGTTCACTCCTACGAGAGCACAAATACAGCCTGCCTCTAAATGAAAAGAGGCCTCTTCAATTGCCCGATGCCCGTTCGAGTAAGTAACGGTCACCCCGCGAACGGTTATCGTTAATTTTTCCGGAGAGAGAGAAGTCATCGGCGTTACCTTTCGATCATTAAATTTAGTTGAAAATTTCAAACCCTTTGAGGATTTGATCGGCATTGTATTCTAAAAGTTTCAAATAAGTCGGAACGGGACCATTTTGATCAGTCAATGAATCAACATAAAGAACCCCCCCGTAGCGAACCCCGGTCTCTTTCGCCACCTGCTTCATCGGCTTATCACTGATCGTACTTTCAGAAAAAACAACAGGAATCTGATGAAGCCGAATCGTATCGATGACTTTACGGATTTGTTGGGGAGTCCCCTCCTCATCGGCATTCACTGGCCATAAATAAAGCTCTTTCATTTGATAAGTTCGAATCAAATAGGAAAAAGCCCCTTCACTACTCACCAGCCAACGCCGATTCAACGGAATTTTCGCCAGTTTTTGAGCAACAGGTTCCCCCACCAATTGAATCTTACGGCGATAGGCCTCCGCATTAGCATTATAAATCGGCTCATTGACGGGATCGAGTGCAACAAGTGCTTTTCTGATATTTTCGACATAAATCAAAGCATTGCTCGGCGACATCCAAGAGTGTGGGTTCGGCTTTCCTTGATAAGGTCCAACGGCAATCCCCATCGGCTCAATTCCCTCAGAAATCACCACCTGGGGAACTCCTTTCACATTCTTAAAAAAACGCTCGAACCATCGCTCCAGTCCCATTCCATTCCAAAGAACCAAATCCGCCGATTGCGCTTTAACAATATCTAAGGGAGTAGGGTCATACTCATGAATTTCTGCCCCCGGCTTGGTGATCGATTCGACGATCGCAGCACTCCCTGCAATATTTTGCGCCATATCTTGAATAATGGTAAAGGTCGTTAATACCCTTTTAGGCTTCACGGGAGCTGCCGTCGATACCCCGATCAATAGGCATAGCCAAAATAACCATAAAATAAATTTCATCTTGCTCATCATCATGAATTTAAAATATTTAACTGTCAATATAATGTTTGTATATACAAACATTTTATTAGAGCATTGACTATCTTTATTATTTCCTTTATTCTCTTAAAATGCCCAGACGCCTTGGTGTCATTTTATCCGAAAAAGCGGAAGACTATTTAGAACGCATTCAAGAGCTGACCGATCGTCAAGGCTTTGCTCGTGTCTCCGATCTTGCCGAGGAGCTTCATCTCGGAAAAGCCAGTGTCTCCAGTATGATTCTCCGACTTGCAAAACAGGGATTAGTCAACAATCAACGCTATCGAGGCTTTACCTTAACTGCGAAAGGCATCAAAGTCGCTAAAACCATCCGCCAGCGACACGAGGTTCTCACTCAATTTTTCAACTTCCTCGGAGTCAGTACAAAAGTGGCTCAAAAAGATATTGAGGGGATTGAGCACCACTTAAGCCCTGAGACGGTCCTCAAGCTTAAGACCCTCCTCCTCTCCCGTAAAAGCTAAATGGACTACACTAGGTCGCCTCAAGTACTTTTCGTAACTCCGTGGTCATGTGATCGATCCAAGCAGGATCAATAATCTTTTGATTCTCTCGATCCGTTAGATAAAAACTATCCAAAGCCGCTCCCTTTTCTGTCGTCACACGAGCAAAAACAATATTCGCATTACACTCCGATAAGGTGTTCGTAATCTGATACAGTAACCCAGGACGATCAGGGGTGGTAATATTCAAAAGAGTCGATTGCAAGGAACTTCGTGTATCAAAGGTGATTTTTGTCGGAAAATCTAATCCCTCTAACCCCAGTCGCATAATTCCCTTTTTAGCTGGAAGCACGGCATTAAAATCAAAATCCGGATTTGAAAAAACTTTCTCCATTAAATCTCGTACTTTTTTCTGATCTCTCGGATGCGTCACCGCAGCAGACATCTCGTTCGAGATCCGAAACGTATCGACGACTATATTATCGGCGCGAGTAAAGATCTCGGCACTTAAAATTGAAAATCCGGAAAGCGCCAAAACTCCGGCAATTTTGGAAAAAACCTTTTCCCGATCCCACGTCACAAACGTCACCTCGGTATGAGATTGCTCAGGATGGTCAATCCACCCCACCACTGGAGAAAGGGCAAAAGCCGGATCGGAAAGTCGCCCCAAAAACTCATGGATAAGCGTTAAATGGTGAATTATAAGAGGCTCCCTTAAGGTATTAAAATACCGCTCAGGTAAACCAAAAAAATGTGCCTCCACCTCTTCCTGTGTGATCAATTTCGGACGCTTTTCAATGACCTGTAACTTGAGCTCGATGATTGACCGCTTCGCTTCCAATAAAAACTCCTCTTCGCCCGAAAGCGCCTGTCGCGTTAAATGATAGAGCCTCCACAACAACATCTCACGCCAATCCAACCACTTTTTGTCTCCCCCTGTGCCCATTCCATCAGCAAGGGTGATCAACATCAACATCTCTAAACGTTCTTGATTCTGAACAATCCGTGCAAAAGCCAAAATCGCCTCATGCTCATCTAAATTCTTTGTCCGAGCGACATCGGACATGGTCATATGATGATCGGTTAGAAAAATAAGGGTCGAAAGATCGGTTCCCTTTAATTTAAACCGGCGCCCCACTTTCATCGCATTTAAAGCACTTTGTTCGGCATGATGTCGCCCTCCCTCACTTTTCCCAGTATCATGAAGAAGCATCGCTAAATAGAGTAAATGCGGTTTATCGACTCGCTCCATCAATGGCTTATACGGCAAAAACGGCGACTCCGTTGCGTCGATGATTTTATCCATCATCTCAAGACAAACTAAGGTGTGCTCATCCGCCGTGTAACGATGGAAAAATTCATGCTGCACAAGACAGGTCAACGGCTCAAACTCAGGAAAGAATCGGCCTAAAAGCCCGACTTCATGCATCTGCCTGAGAATCCCACCCACTCTCCCTTTTTTAGAGAAAATACCAATCAACATCGCACGTACCGATTGATGATAGATAAAACTCCGATCGACTAACTTCCAACGTCTTCTCAGCTTAAAGCGAATCTCCGAGCCTAATATCAAAGAGTAATTTTGAGCATGCACAAAAACCCGCAAAATTCGCTTCGGATCTTCTGTGAAAATTGAGGAATCGGAAGCCTCAATCATTCCTGACTGCACAACAAATCCATCAACATTTTTAGCTCGCTGAACCTTCTGAGGAATGAGCATCGACCGGGGGGCACTTCGAGAGGTTTTGACTCCCGCAATACGTTCAGATAAATGATTGGTCAGTTGATACAATAATTGAGCATGTTGATAATAATCGCGCATCAATGTTTCAATTCGCCGTAAAATCGTTTTTTGCGGATAGTCAAAGCGATTCGCAATCTTCCCTTGAAGCTGCAAGGTTAAAATATCCCCTTTGCGTTTTTGCTGAAAATGGAGCTCCGTTCTCAGTCTTAAAATAAAATCATAAGCCGATTCCATCGACTTCCGTTCGCTCGGAGTAATGAACTTCGCCTCGACTAACTCCTGGGTCGTATGAATCTTCCGCTTCACCTGTGCCAACCAAAGCAAACTATGATAATCTCTTAGCCCCCCACATCCCCCTTTGATATTCGGCTCTTGAACAAAGGGGGTATTATTATTTTTTAAATGCCTTTGCCGCTGATCTTCAAGCCGCCACTCCACATAGCCATTGACATTATCTTCGTAGCAAGTTCTTTGAATGGTCGCCTCAAACTTCTCCCAAATCTCCTCTTTGCCACATAAAAAACGGGATTCCAACATCGCCGTTCGTGTTTGAAAATCCTCTTTTACTTGCTCAATGACCTCCTCATGAGATCGAGTCGCGTGACCAACATCGAAGCCAACATCCCAAAGCATATAAAGTACCTCTTCGACAATATCCTTCACAAGCGCAGAAGACTCCCCCCCTTTATCATATAGAAAGAGGAGATCGATATCGCTCTGGGGATTGAGCTCCCCTCGTCCAAATCCCCCCACTGCGATCAATGAAACAGGAAGACTCTTCTGGAGATGCGCGCGCTTTGCATTTGCCACCGCCCCACGCCAAATATGTTTTAAAACAAGGGAGATTAAGTAAGATCTCTTTTGAACAATCTCTCGTCCGCCCCCCCCGCTGATATGGTTGAGCTTCAGTCGATGCTCTTCAATTTTAAGAAACTTTCGATAAACATCCAACAAATCACGCGGCTTCCCCAAGGAATCACTTTCCAATTGCCGCTCGGCATGACTTAATACTTTTTCCCAATGCGATAAGGCCATAATTTATCGCTTATACAAGCAAGAATCATGCGATAAAAAAGAAATATAATTGATAACCCCTTTTCCCTCAAAGGGCTATACTGACCAGTTAGGTCGGTTCGTGTAACTCGATGATCAATTTTTCTAAAACGAATCTCATCGAATCAGGAATCATTCCTCCCTGAAAACCGCTCACCAGCAGAGTTGTTCCTCGCTTCATAAAAATCCAAAAACCAGCCTTATCTTTCAAGATAAATTGATGCATTAACCCCTCAGAGGCAGTCAACCCATTTGCAGTAGAAAGACAGGCCTCTGCTTGGGCAATAAACTCCTCCAAATGACTTACTCCCACAAGAGAACCGGTGACGGTTTTCTCTTGTTTGACAACACATCCGCGTAAACCAGGCCAAAGGGCCACTCGCGCAACAACCTGTTCGATCGTCCACTTTAATTCGGATGTTATATTCAAAAGCTCATGAATTCCGACTAAAGTTCCTATCGAAGCATGACTTCCTGTAATCGAGCGATAGACGCGATCGGTCATCCCAGGAACGAGAAGCAACGACTCCACTTTAGAAAAACCACCTGATTGCAAACGATAGGAAATAATCGATCTCGCCATCTCTTGAGAGCAATGAATCGACTTCATCAACAGCGCCTCATCACATCGATTTAAATCTAACTCAACCTCTGACGAAACCTCAGGAGTAAGCACTTGAGCCTCTGATTTTACTGCCGGCACAGGAACCGGAACAGTCACAGAGGGGATCAGAGGAGGTGTCGACACCGCTTCGATCGGCGTTGAACTCTCGATTTTCTCTGAAATCGGCTCTTGAATATCTATCTTATCCTCTTGGAGTTCAGGAACGACCAACGTCTGCTCTCCCACAGGAAGATCCTTAAGCGCCTCTTGAGCCGCTTCTAATAGTTCCTCCAATGGAACGGAAGGAGATTGAGAAACAGAGGGTGCGATCTGCGCCACGAACGGAGGAGGAGGAATTACCTCAACAACACGAGGCGACTCTTCAATGATCAAATCGACAGAAGGGGGATTTTCAAATGTTTTTTCACCCGTTTCCTCATCCCCCAACGCACATTGTGCTGCCGCTAATAGGCTTTCTAAGTTATTTTCACCCATCGGAGCGGTTGGAGGAATCGCCTCTGGAATTAAAGGAGCAGAAGGAGTGGGCACCGGCAAATCAAGAATACGCGTCTTGCCCTTATCTGGAATGATCGGAGTTTGAATAATCGGAGCTGAAATAGCCTCCTTCAGTTTATTTTTTTGCGTAGAAAGACGCGTAAAAACCTCCATCATCGGCAAAACGACTTTCACCTCCATGAGAGAGGAAATTTCCTCGGGAGATTTAAAAAGCGTCGAGGGCAGGAATTCGATCATCTGTCTCACTGTAAATTCAATTTTCCCGACAGAAAGTTGAGGAACCACTAAGTCCATCGGTATCGAAAATTCTTCAGAGGCGCCTGCAATCTCCTGGGCTTGATCCGATAAAACAGCCGGAGGAAGAGATCGATAAGCGATACTCATCGGAAGGAGAACCTTATCCTGCGACTGACTCTTTGTATTGAAGCCCTCTTGCAACTTCGCAGTTGCTCCTTCAATTTTCCCAGGAATCATAATCCGCATCGTCGGTTCTATTGCATTTTGAGACCCCGGCGGAGCCGGACGTAAGGAGGGGGGGAGCAATGGCCCTGTTTTTTGAGCAGGTAAAACAATTCTTTGGGTCGATTTAGCCACTTTATTTCCAAGCGGTTTCGGTGCCTTTAATCCCATGATCGAAGAGGGAAAATCAGCAATCGGAGGAGGAGCTCCAATCCCAGGGGGGCGTGGAGCGGGAGGTTTCATTCCTGAAGGAGGAGTTGGAATCTCACTCTTTTTCCCAAACATTCCTAAAAAGCCAGACATGATTTATCTCCAGTAAAGGTTGTATATTTACGGAATTTCGCATAAATAGATCCTTGATGCAACAGAATAAGGACTTTCTATTCCCCCTCCCGTCACAGGGAAAGCCCTCGCTCTCCGATTTTTTACAACTTCTGGCTTTCGAAGATTTTGACGGGAGAATCGATCTGTACGCTTACCTAAATAAATAATTTCCAAAACCCCACATGAACTCCTTAAACAATCTCCAATCGCTCATTGCAAACAGCAAAAAAATCGCCCTATTTTCGCACCTTCGACCAGACGGAGATGCCTATGGAACCAGCCTCGCCTTTGCCCTATCGCTTCGCGCCGCTGGAAAAGAGGTCGCCGTCTATAATGAAGACGGCCTCTCTTCTCTCTACTCTTTTCTTCCTCAATCGCATTTGATCACCCCCCCTCCCCAGACTCCCCCTCTTGAAACCACCTTCATCGCCGTCGATACCGCAACTCAAGATCGACTTGGCTCCACTTTTCTTTCTTGGAAAATTCAGCCCGATTTAAATCTCGATCACCATATCAGTAATACTCTCTACGGAAAAATAAATTGGATCGATTCCGAGTCCCCTGCCAGCGCGCAAACCCTCTTCGAGCTCCTCCAACAACTCCAGCTTCCTATCACCGCAGAAGTCGCTCAATGTCTCTATGTCGGAATAATCACCGATACCGGCAGCTTTCGTTATCGACAAACAACTGCCAAAACACTCGAAATCGCCGCCGCCTTAATTAGAGCCGGAGCAAACCCCTCTGAGCTCTCTCAATCCTGCTACCAAAACTACTCCGCCTCTCGACTTCTCCTCCAAAAAGAGGCCCTCAATACAGTAAAGTTCGATCACCATAATCAAATCGCTTACTTTTGCCTTACCCCAGAGATGTTTCAAATCAGTGGCGCCTCCTCTGAAGAAACCGAGGGCCTCGTAGAATCTCTCCAAGCGGTACGTACCGTAGAAGTCGCTTTCGTGATCGAAAAAGTGGACGAAACAACCACGCGAGCGAGCCTTCGCTCCCGAGGGAAAATCGATGTTCAAAAAATCGCCTCTGAATTGGGCGGAGGAGGTCACACCCTTGCCGCAGGAATACGCAGTAAACTCCCCCTCCCCCTTCTCAAAGAAAAACTCTTGGAAAAAATCATTTTTTCCCTTCAATCCGCATCCGGTTCAAAATAAAGGGTCTCTTATATGGAAATAGATGGCGTGCTTCTCATCGACAAACCTCAGGGTAAAACTTCACACGATCTCGTCGATTTTGTGCGTCGTAAATTCAACTTCAAAAAAGTAGGCCACTGCGGCACTCTTGATCCCATGGCCACAGGCCTGCTCATTCTTGTCCTCGGAAAAGCCACGAAAATCCAAGATCTCCTCATGAACGAAGAGAAGGTCTACTCAGGCACGATGAAACTGGGACAAAACACCGACTCCCAAGATGCCGATGGACAAATCACGGAAGAACATCCCGTCCCTCCTCTCACGCAAGAGGGATTTGTAAAAATCATGCAAGAGTTCTCAGGAGACTTCTATCAAACTCCTCCGATGTATTCTGCGGTAAAAATAGATGGAGTCCCTCTTTATAAACTCGCTCGAGCAGGCAAAGAAATTCCTCGCGAACCCCGTTTGGTTCATATTTTTCACCATAAAATCACCCAGTGGAATCTTCCTCATATCTCCTTTGAAATTGTCTGTAGCAAGGGATTTTATGTTCGCACCTATTGCTACGATATCGGTCAAAAAATCGGTTGCGGAGCCCATCTCACTCAACTCGCACGATTAAAGTCGGGGAACTTCGCCTTAAATCGCGCCCTCACTTGGGATAACCTCCAAGCGCTCCGAACCGTCGATGACCTCCGAAGTAGTATCCTCTCCCTTCCCGAGGTCTCGCAAATGCGTCGGCAATGATCCCTCTCCTCAAAAGCTCCTCTCTCGCCATCAAACATGTCGGTATCGGCGTTTTTGATGGAGTCCATCGTGGACATCAAGAGATTATCTCCACGGTCCTTCAACAGTCTCACTCTCCCCAAGAAACCGCGATCCTGACCTTTCATCCTCACCCGCTCGAGATCATCGCTCCCGATAAAGCCCCGCTTCGATTAACCTCCCCCGATCGCATGGAGTATTGGATCCAGCACTACGGAATCCCCCATCTCATCGCCATCTCCTTCGACGAAAAACTCCGCCATTTCAGCCCCCACGAATTCATTCTCTGGCTCAAACGCCATCTTCCCAATCTTCAAAGTCTGACCGTCGGATTTAATTGGCGATTCGGATTCAACGGCCTTGGCAGTACCCTGACTCTCGTCGATCTCGGAAGCCAACTCAACTTCGCCACTCATATCGTCCCCCCCCTCACCATCGAGAATGAACCGGCAAGCAGCACCCGTATCCGAGAAGCGGTCCTCCAAAAAAACTTTTTACTTGCCGATCAGCTCCTTGGACACCCCTTCGAAGTCAGTGGAACTGTCGTTCACGGAGATGGCAAAGGAAGCTCTCTTGGATTTCCCACCGCCAACTTAACCCCCCATCGCCAACTCCTTCCTCCCTTTGGCACTTATGCCTGCCTCGCCACTGTCGAGGGAGCCTCCTATCGCTCGGTTCTTAACTACGGACTTCGTCCCACTTTCCAAAAAAAATCCCCTCAACTCGAAGTCCATCTCATCGGATTCACCGGTGATATCTACGACAAAGAAATCCTCTTAAATCAATGGCATTGGCTCCGAGAAGAAAAAAAATTCACCGATCTCCCCTCGCTCCAATCTCAAATCTCAACCGACATTCAATCGGCTCTTCAAATCCCCTTTTTCCCATAAATCGGTCAAAGACCGAAAATAAGAATTTTTCATGCCTTCATGCTTTCCTGAGAATCCCTTCTTTTTTTGTGATTACTTTTTGATTGTCGAATCATCCATTCTTGATTATTCCATCTCTGCATGAGCACTCCCGAAAAACATACGTTCCAAGCAGAAATCCAACAACTCCTCGAAATCGTCATTCACTCTCTCTATACAGACAAAGAGATTTTTGTTCGTGAGCTCGTCTCCAACGCCGCCGATGCCATGGAAAAGCTTCGCTTCATTCAATCATCCGGCGAAAAAATCCAAGACGAATCGCTCCCCCTCAAAATCTCCCTCACGACGGACGATCAAGCCCACACGGTCACTTTCTCTGATACCGGCCTCGGAATGACCAAAGAGGAACTGGTTCAAAATCTCGGCACCATCGCCCGCTCTGGCTCCAAAGCCTTCCTTCAACAAATGGTCCAACAAAAAGAAAAAAGCCTCGAACTCATTGGTCAATTCGGCGTCGGATTTTACTCGACCTTCATGGCAGCTGAAAAAGTCGTCGTCTCCACCCGCTCTTGGAAAACAGGAGAACAAGGATGGATCTGGACCTCCACAGGAACGGGCTCCTTTGAAATCGAGCCGGCAGAAGGACTCGAGCGAGGAACGAAAATCGTCGCCCACTTAAAGGCCGATGATCACGACTTCTCCAACGCCCATCGCATCGAAACAATCCTCAAACGCTACTCCTCCTTTGTCTCCTTCCCTCTCGAACTTAATGGCAAAGCAGTCAATACCGTCCAAGCAATCTGGACCCGTAGCAAATCGGAGGTCAAAGAGGAGGAATATCAGGAATTCTATCAATTCATCTCCCATGAATCCGATACCCCTCACTATCGACTTCACTTTTCCGCCGATGCCCCTCTTAACATCAACTCACTGCTTTTCGTTCCCAAATCAAATATCGAAAAACTCGGATTCACCCGCCTCGAATCCGGAGTTCATCTCTACTGTAAAAAGGTTCTCATCCAATCCGAAGCAAAAGGGCTTTTTCCGGAATGGCTCCGCTTCCTCAAAGGAGTCGTCGATAGCGAAGATCTTCCTCTCAATATCTCCCGTGAAACGATGCAAGACAGTGCCTTGATGCAAAAACTCAACAAGGTCCTCACCGGTCGAATCCTCAAAATGCTCGATGAAGAATCAAAATCCAATCCCGAGCAATATGCCCACTTCTACCAAGAATTCGGCGGCTGTCTCAAAGAGGGAACGGCCAATGACTTCCTCCACCGAGAGCCCCTCTCGAAACTCCTCCGCTTTGAATCTTCACTCACCGAAAAAGGAAAAACGATCGGCCTTACCGACTACGCGGCTCGGATGCCGGAATCACAAAAAGAGATCTACTATCTCTCCGCCCCAAACCGTGAAAGTGCCGAAAACAGCCCTTACTACGAGGTCTTTAAAGCTAAAAATATCGAGGTTCTTTTCCTTTTTGATCCCCGCGATGAATTCGTCATGGAAAACCTCCGCCAATTCGACAGTAAATCGATCAAATCCTGTGAAAAAAGCGATCTCTCGCTCGACTCCCAAGCCTCGGGACTTACCGACGAACAAGCCCTCTCGCTGACGGATTGGATGAAAACCTTTCTCTCCACCGAAATCTCGAATATTCAATCCTCACGCCGACTGATTAACAGCCCCGCAGTGGTCGTTGATGAAGATCCCTACACCAGCACCTCCATGCGTCGGATGATGAAAGCGATGCAACGGGATAACCCGACGGCAATGCCCACGGAAAAATACCGTCTGGAAATCAACCCCAGCCATCCGCTCATCCAAAAGCTCTCTCAACAAAAAGAACTGCAACCGGAAATTGCTGAAAAAGTAGCCCGCCAACTGCTCGATACAGCGAAGATCACGGCCGGAATGAGTGAAGACCCCCGCATCCTCATCCAACGCATGCACGAGCTCATGGAAGTCGCTCTCTCAAAATAATTAAAAATAGGCGGATCGCTTTTGAGAGTTGCCAACTCAAAATCTTCTGTCACCTTTTCCCTATGAAAGAAGAGACTATCACAACAATCGGGAAAACGATCAGAATCCAAGGCCAAATCTCTGGCGACGAAAGCCTCGTGATCGATGGCGCTGTCGACGGTGAAATTACGATCCAAAAAGATCTTCAAATCAATCCAACCGGTAACCTCCGTGCAAAAATCAATGCCCGTAGCGTCACCGTCGCAGGAACGATCACGGGATCGGTCAATGCCTTGGAAAAAGTTGAAATTCTCGCCGGTGGAGTCGTCATCGGTGATATCATCTCCCCTCGCTTCCTTGTCCGTGATGGCGGAACCCTCAACGGTAAGATCGAAATGCCGATTCCTGATAAACTCTCCGAATAGTTCAATATCAATATTACCTCCCCAATTTTACTAACCTGTTAATTCCTGTTTGTAGAATTGGGGGTTTTTATGATCTCCTGATTCTTCCATGAAACGTAGTGACTTCTTAAAACTTTTGACGGCCTCCACCGCCTCACTCTTCATCCCCCAACTCTCGGGGGAGGAGGTCGACCCCTTTTCTCCTCCGAAAGTCATTCAATACGAAACGAATCGAGCCTTTACCACCGCAGGCCCCGGTTTTGGTCGTCGCTTAAGCATCACCTTTGATGATGGCCCCAATCCCTCCACAACAAACATGGTTCTCGAGGAACTCAAAAAACGCGATATTAAAGCCACCTTTTTCCTCGTCGGAAAAAATGTCGATGCCTTCCCCGACTCCGTAAAAAAAATCCGTGATGAAGGCCATGAACTCGCCAACCACAGCTACACTCATCCTCCCCTCAAAAATATGGCGGAGGAAAAGGTCCGGGCCGAAATCGCCCGCTGCCAAGAATCGATCGAAAAAGCCAGTGGCATTAAACCGGTCTGGTTTCGCCCCCCTTACGGCTCCTTCTCCCAAAAACAACAACAGATCTCCTCTGATTTTCACCTCAGTGTTGCCCTCTGGTCCCTCGATCCTTTCGATTGGAAAAGACCCGGCTCCTCCGTCGTTGCTCAACGGGTCCTCGCTCAATCCAATCCCGGAAGTGTCATCCTTCTCCACGATATCCACAAACAAACCGCCGAAGCCGTTCCAGCAATTCTCGACGGCCTCCTCGAAAGAGATTACACCTTTGCCACGATGTCCGAATTCCTCGGCGACCCCCTCCTCCCGCTCTAGTTTATTTTGAATACCTCAATCCCCACCCCTTCCCCCGACTCCATTTCCTACGAATGCCAACGCTGTGGAAATTGCTGTCGTTGGCCTGGAGTGATTAAACTCAAAGAAAATGAAATCGAACCGATCGCCGATTTCCTAAAAATTGATCCCCTCGACTTCATTCAAGACTACTGCGAAATCCTCCCCGACCGTGGTGGCTTGGGAATTATCTCCCGACCGACCCACGAATGTATTTTCCTCGAAGGTAAAAATAGCTGTAAAATTAACTCCGTCAAACCGGCGCAATGCAGTGGCTTTCCCAACCTTTGGAAATTCCCTGGCTGGCGCGATCTCTGCGAAGCGATTCCGATCCCCTCCGAATCCCTTTCTCCAGAGCTCGCTGCCCTCCTTCAAAAAACAGCACATCGATCTCAGCAATAACTTGCCTCTTTCCATTCTATCAGTACCCTGCGCCCTCCTATGCTCACGCTCTCTAAAGTCAGTAAAGCCTATGCCCATAAAACTCTCTTCGAGGAGATCTCCCTCCAAGTGAATACCGGGGATCGCATGGCTCTTGTCGGAGCCAATGGAGCCGGCAAATCAACCCTCTTTTCGATCATTCTTAAAACCCTCCCTCCCGATGAAGGAAGCGTTAATCTCGATCGCTATACCACTCTCGGTTACCTCCCCCAAGAAACCACCGTCATCGGAGATGAAACCGTCCTCGAACTCGCGACCAATATCTCCCCCGAACATGAACGCCTTCGCAGCATCCTCTCCGAGGGGGATCGCACCGGCGCCACCGACACTGAGGAATATCACGAGGCCCAAGGAAAATTCGCAGAACTCGGTGCCTACCAACTCGAACCAAAAGCCAAACGAATCCTCAAAGGCCTCGCATTTCGTGAAACTGATTTCGACCGCAAAGCGAAAACAATGAGCGGAGGCTGGGTCATGCGCGCCCACCTTGCCCGACTCCTCGTCATGGAGCCCGATCTGCTCATGCTCGATGAGCCGACCAATCACCTCGATCTCGAATCCCTCCAATGGTTCGAAACCTATCTTCAGTCCTATCCCGGAGCGATTCTCATGATCTCCCACGATCGCTCCTTCCTCAATGCCCTCGTTGATCAAATTCTCGAACTGCGCAATCAAACGCTTCATATCTACCGAGGGAACTACGACGACTACGTTCTCGAGCGCGCCGAACGTGAAGCCCGCCAACTTTCCGCCTTTCAGAACCAACAAAAAGAGATTCAACGACTCCAAGAGTTCGCCGATCGTTTCCGTGCCAAAGCCAGTAAAGCCTCGCAAGCCCAAAGTAAGCTCAAACAGATCGATCGAATGGAGAAGCTCGAAGCCCCTGAAACCACGGATAAAAAAATCAATATCCGCTTTCCTCAGCCGCCACGCAGCGGACAACGGGTCATTGCCCTTGAGGAGGTTCACCACGCCTACGGCGACCTTTCGGTCTACCAAGGGATCAATTTTGAAGCCGAACGAGGCAACCGTACCGTTCTGGTCGGCCCCAACGGCGCCGGAAAATCAACTCTCCTCAAACTTCTCGGAGGAGCCCTTGAAATCCAACAAGGAAAACGAATCCTCGGACACAACGCCCTCGTCGGCTACTTCTCCCAAAATCGTGTCGAGATGCTCAATCCCAATCGTACCGTCCTCCAAGAGGTCATGAGCATCTCCAAACCGGTCCCTGAAGTCGCCGCCCGTACCGTCCTCGGCTCCTTCCTCTTTTCCGGAGATGATGCCTACAAAAAAACCGCCGTTCTCTCGGGAGGAGAAAAATCTCGACTCTCCCTCGTCAAACTCCTCCTCGATCCTCCGAATCTGCTCCTGATGGATGAGCCAACGACCCATTTAGATATGGCGAGTATCGATGCCCTCATCCAAGCACTCAAACAATATGAAGGAACGATCGTTTTTATTAGTCACGATGTCTACTTCATCCGAGCCCTCGCCCAAAACGTCCTCCACATCAGTGGCGGAAAACTCACCGCCTATTCCGGGGACTACGATTACTACTTAGAAAAATCAAACGCCGTCTCTGCCAAACATGCCCTCGTCGCAGGAGACAAACTGACCGATAGCCGACCTCAAGAAACGATCGTCGAAAAAGTAAAAGCCCCTTCCACCTTCAAAACCAAAGAGCAAAAACGCAAAGAGGCCGAGGAACGCCAAGCCCGATCAACTGCTAAAAAGAGCGCAAAAACCGATCTCATCCAAGTAGAAGCCGATATCGCCGATTTAGAACGCCGCAAAAAAGCGGTTTGTGCCCAACTCGAATCCCACGAGACCTACAAACAAGGAGGTCAAGCGGTTGACCTTAATCGAGAGCTCACAAATTTAGAATCAGAACTCGAAGAAAAGAATCGCCGCTGGGAATTCATCTCAGAACTGATCGCAGAGGCGTCAACCTAAGACAAAAAAAGACAGTTTTTTCACCGCGGAGTAAACGGAGGACAACGGAGGAAATACTGGTTTTTATAAGGAACGAGAAATTGGAATTAGTTTTATTTTGAAAAAAGAACCAAGTTTTCCTCCGTTACCCTCTGTTTACTCTGTGGTAAAAATTGTATTTGGTTGATGTCCTTAAGTTGACGCTCATGCGTACGTGCAGGATCGCTTCCACTATATTTCTAACACAAGAAATGAGAGAACTAAGTTCCTTATTTCTGATTCACCTGAATCACTGAATCAGAAGGAGCGACCGTATTCTTTTGATAAACGGCAGGAAGCAATGTCGGACGCTCCTGAACAAGAATCTTAAAAGTCATCGTTTTCCCCTCACGCATCACCACTACAGGAAGATCTTCACCCACTCGACTAAAAAAAGAGAGATCGATCACATCCGAAGGGCGACGAATCTCCCGACTCCCAATCTTTAAAACCAAATCCCCAACCTTGATGCCACTCGTTAAGGCCGGGGTGTTTTCAAATAAATTCGAGACGATCACCCCTTTTGTCGTTGCTGAGGTCTCCTTCTCAGAAACCCCTACCCCCACCCATCCATGAAGCGCCTTCCCCGATTGCATCAACTCTTGATAAATACGCTGAACGGCTGCCGAGGGAATCGCATAACAGGCACGCCCATTATCCGCCGACATCGACAATACTCCCACAACCTCCCCTTTTGAATTAATTAAAGGACCTCCCACCTGACCGGGACTGATCGGAAGATTCGCTCGAATATGGGTCGTCGGAAAAAACTTATTTAAATACTGAAAATCAAATCCGGCCACCAATCCAAAACTCGGCGCCACAGGAAGATTATACGGATACCCCACCCCCACCACCGCTGAGGCCGCCTTTAAATGATTCGCAGAGGCAAAAACCAACGGCTTTGATTTCATCCCATAAACCTTTAATAAAGCCAAACCACTCCTTAAATCCTTCCCCAAAACCCGAGCCTCCCATTGCTTATCCTCACTCTCTACCGTCGTTGCCGTATCATCGACAACGATTAAAGAACTCGTTAAAAGGGTCCCCTCTTGATCAATAAAAAATCCAGAACCGGTCAACATCATGACCCCGTTATCTGATTTTACCTTAACGACGGATTCCTTAACCCGTTCAAAAACATCGTTAACCTCTTTTCCAATCGAATCAAAAACCCCTTGTGCATTCATCGTTCCATTCGCACAGAAAACAAAAGCGAGGAAGAACAATAAACGAGTTTTAAATAAATCGATCATGCTTAGAACGCGACAACCGAATCGTAGGCCGCAGGAGTTGTGTTCATCACATACTGTGTTCGTTCTGAACCGATCTCGGCTAAAGACAAAGCGGCAAGTTCAACAGGACGTGCCAAGGAACCCGCTCCAAGAGAGTCGATCCCATTGGAAGTTAAATATTGCTCCGGAAACAAAGAGGAATTCAGTTGAGCCCCCTCCCCACGATACCAGTTGACCAAAGAAGTAGAATTTGAATTCCAAGACTGATTCAATCCATTCAATGTAAAAAATAAAAGTACCAAAGAAAAAGCAGAGGCTTGAACTAAACGAGCAGGATTAAAAAACCAAAGATCTTTTAATGACTCCGTGAGACGGAACGCTAAACTCTTAGAGACAAGCTGCTGATTGCGTTGTCGTGAGTGGAACTCAGACAAGACCCCTGAAAAATAAGAATCGGAAGGAACTTCGTCACGAAGTCCCGCAAGAGCTTTTTGAACCTTATCGATATTCTCCATACTCATGATCTATCTCCCTTTTTCACATCGAACAAGTAATTTTTTAACTGTTTGTGGGCATAATGTAAACGGGATCTCACCGTTCCATCCGAGCACCCTAAAATCTTAGCAATCTCAGCGTGACTCAACCCTTGGATATCAAACAAGTTGACGACTGTTCTATGATCTTCAGACAACTTAGAAAGGGAGACGTTCAATTTATTTTGCAATTCAGAGCGATTTTCTTGGAGCTCAACCTCATTCACCACCCCCTCATCGATAATATCAAAATCCCCCTCCTCATTCGCATGGATACTCATTTCACGATTACTCTTCCGTAAACGAATGAAATTCAACGATCGATTCACCGCAATTCGATAAAGCCAGGTATGAAAACCGGAATCCCCTTTAAAACCGGAGAGGTTATCATGCGCCTTTATAAGTGTCTGATAAAGAACATCTTCCGTATCGTGATGATGCCGAATAATCTGAAAAATGACACTATACAATCTTTTTTGATAACGAATGACTAAGAGATCAAAAGCCCTCGACTCCCCTGACTGGGCTCTTTTAACCAAGGAGAGATCACTCGGTTCAATTGAGTCAGTCTGATTGGAATCCATAACTGAGTATGAATTAACCTCCTCAGCCCTCAGGTGCAATCCTTATTTGCCATTGCATCTTGATTTTTCGGGACGTTCCATCGGGCTTCGTCGAATCCCAAAGGATCTAAACCACTCACCTTCACCGCATGTAACTTATAAATTAAAGTGGGTAAGGCATGCCCATTTTTAAACTCTGAAGCAGAAATAGCCCATAATCAGATCTTAGTGAGAAAAATGAGATTCTTTCATCGCAAAATCGATTTTTCGAGCGACCCATTCGACCGTTTTTTCGGGTAGATGGGCGGCATGAAGATAATCCCGCGAACGTGAAAGAGGCTCAGCAACTTCCTCGTAAAGAACTTTGCATTGAACGTTTGTTAGTCCGGCGAGAGTCCCTTCTTGGAGGAGGTTTTTTGCAGAAATATTTTTGATCACTCCCGCAATCGACATGGAGTGTTGAGGAAGATGGTTTAATCCTCCTTCGTCAGAAAAAGTAAGGTCATAAGCAGGAGAAAGTTCCCATTTCCTTCCATCGAAGAGAAAGGAGTGATTTTTCCCATGATCGTCCGCATTACAACTAAGAACATTAAAGACCATCCTTCGAAAAACTTCTTTAACCTCTTGTAGGCTCCCGGAGAGTTGGTGAGCTACCTCAAATAAGTTTCGATAGGTCAGATTTTCTGATCCAGGAGTGATCCCGGTTAATGCCGACAAGGTCGCCAAGTGAATTCTTTTTCCACACTTAAGATCAAAGCGTCTTGATGCAAAGTGGGAGATTACTTCAGACGAATGAGTCGATGGGATGAGTCGTGCTTCCGGAACTCGAATTCCCGAGGCTTTTGCCATTTGATGATAGGCATATTCGATGTTGGGGTAGTTGTTTAAGCTTTTTCTCTGTTCAGAAAGTGAGCCGAATTTAAGAACCCATCGCTCTTTTTCTAGTCCGACTGAGGGATGATCTTCATAAAATAATCCAGTTGCCCAATCTATAGCTAATAATGCCTTAGGAAATCTCCCTCCCGCAGTTCTTGCCGCCCTTCTTAAACGATGAATCCATTCTTCCGCCGTTTGGGCGATGTTTGAGGAGGCTAATCGTTCTTGCTCACGAAGATCGAATTGTTGAAGTTTTTCCACAGGATAGGATTGTCCGGGTCGATAAATCAAAGCACCCAATCCCGTTTCTCCGACGTAAGTAAGTTTATCGATAGCTGTTGGACGATAAAGAGGACCATTTTCTCTTTCAAACCATCGATTCATGACGACGGACCCATACCCATCCGGGAGCGAGTCAGAAAAAAGAGGTGCTACGAGAGAAAAATCAGGATCATCAAAAAGATAGGGAGATTCTCTTTTGACCATCGACAGCGGGGAAAGATCAATTTTTGTTCGAAGAAAATCCGCATTGTAATGAAAAAGGGTTTCATTTATCCCGTCGAAAATCTCCCCGACAAGCAAATCGTGATAGTAAACTTCAATGCTTCTAATCCCTTTCATTATGAAGCTCTTTTCCGAACCGGTTGTTTTGCTCGTTTAAACTCTTCAACCGAACGATAATCCGATTTTTTTTCAAGAATTTGAAAGAGTACTGATCCTTGCCCTAAAGCGATCAAAGCATTCACAAGAGTCCTTGTGCTTCCGAATCCCGTTTGCTCAAACGTTTGATAGGTTCGCAGACTGACATTGCAACATTCTGCTAAATTTTGCTGGGTCAAATTCAAATTTAAGCGTTCCGTTCTAATTCGAGACCCGAGTGTCTGAAGTGCTGATCCTGCTTGCATAATGGGTAATATATTGCATTTAATTGATAATAAAGCAAATTATTATGCAATAAAATGCTTATAGTTATATCATTAAATATCGACGGCGGGGATGCTGTCGGGACAGACTCTAACTTAAAAATCGATTTTTCAAATACCAGTCGTAGGCGGTTTTAATTCCGGTTTCACTTACCTCAACACCTTAAGGTAAGTTTAAATTGAAAGCCCCGAGAAAGGAATTTAATTATTGAGAAACGAGAGGAATAATATCTGGCCTCAAAGGGGTTCCATCGGGAAGAAGAATGCGAGGAGTCACGAAGATCAATAAATTCTTCTTCGTCGTCTTCACCGCCTTTGATCGAAACGCGGCGCCAATCACCGGAAGATCTCCAAGGAACGGGATTTTATCTTCGACCTTTTGAACCTCATCTCGTGTTAATCCACCCAAAACGAAGGTATATTTGTCCTGCACCGTCACGCGAGTGTTAATCCTTCGATTATTAAACACCGGTTGATTAATCGTATTGTCACTAAACAAGGCCGTATTTCCAGTCCCATCGACAAGATTAACCGCCTCGCCATAGTTTACAAATCCTTCAAAATCAACGATATCCGGGGAAAGTGCTAGCTCAATCGAGGTTTTATCCGCAGGGACTTGCGGTTGAACTTCAAGTTTAACCCCGACATCCTTCGCCTCAAAGGCATTTGGAAATGCAGGAACAAAGACTGCCGGAGGAACAATAACGACATTTCCCTGCGTTACTGCTGAAACGGCAGTTGCCTTCGGCTTATCAAATCCGGTAGGATAGAACATTCTCCTCGAATTATTAATTATGGCCTTAGATCCTGCTTTTACTCGTATGGATGGGGAGGCTAAGAAATCGGAACTCTTCTTCTGAGCAATCGCCGTCAATATACTCTGTAGCTCACTTCCCGTTAAACCAGAAACTCCCAATTTAAAGGCATTCGGGGTCGCCAATCCTGTCGATCCTCCGGTAATGATATTGTCTAATCCATTAATTCTAAAGCCTTGCGACCCTCTTAAACCGGTATTGATCGCTGGGGTACGGCCAAAGGTCTGAAGAGTTGAGTTTTGCTGTTCCCCGATGCTCGCCAAGGAGGCGATCCGCTGGGCAAGTGCCACATCTTTGAGCTTGAAGTTAATGTTATTTGAAATTTCATCCAAATCAGTTTGGCCGATCTCAACCACTTTCACCGAGACATCAACGACTAAAGACTGTCCACTATCAGCATTAACGAGCTCCTCAATCAAATCGATCTGATCTTGAGTATTGGTAATCGTTAAGGTTCCTTGTGTTGGAGAATAAACGGCAGTCGAACCGGGAGGAAAATCAACCCCTTTTTCCCGAAGCTGATTCATCGCCTCCGCATTCCCTCCCCCTTCAGCAACCGTCGTGGTTGTCGAAACTCGTCTTGGGGCAGCACCTCCCCCCGCCTTATCGTCAGCGCCGGCAGAGGTGGTGGTATTAATAAAGGTTGGAGAGATATTGAAGATCCGGGTAATCAAGACCGTTTCTGGAGCAGAGAGCGGAATAATGACAATCGCAAATTCCTCCACTTTGAATTTTACGGAGGAGACCCGACAGACATATCGAAGTGCCTCTCCCAATGGGATATTTTTGAGGGAAAGATCGACCAGTTTTGCCGATTTCTTTGCCTCCTCTTGAACAATAATCTGAATTCCTTTTTTATCCTTTTTATCAAGCTCTTTGCTCTTCGAAGACAAGAAATTTGTGGCATCGATAATCGAAGCCCCTTTAAAATTAAGATCTGGTACCATGATGGTTTTTAATTTTTCATTGATTCCAAATTTATTTGATTTGACGAGCACGACTTGCCCCATCTCCTCTGTTTTCCCTTCGATCTTCTTCTTTGGCTTAGCGGCCCATTTCTCTTCTGTCTCTAATAGCCGTTTTTCCCGAGTCTGTTCCCGAGCCACCAGAAAATACTTTTCTTTTTCTTCATTTACTTTGTCGATCTGTCCCAAAGCGCTCTTATTATAAGGATCAACGGTTAATGCTTTCTTTAAAACAGTCAACGCTTCATCATATTGTCCAGTTCTTTGGTATTGCTCAGAAACTTGCAAGAGATCTTCGACTGTTTTCAAACTTTCTAAAAACTTTGGAGTTAACGCAGGATTCACTATGTCCCCTGCAATCCCCGGATTATTTGCAGCAAGTTTCACCTTTTTCAACAGTTTTTCAACCGAATCGTTTCCAGGGGAGGCCGATTCGGCCTCTTCAAGAAGTTTCTGAGCCTCCTCCCACTTTTGCGCATTAAGGGCGAGCTTTGATAATTCATAATTCACTCGGGAAAGACCCTCCCCTGCTACTGCAACAACCGATTCCGTTTCCTGTGATTTCTGTAAATTCGAATAAGCAAAACGAAAACGCTCTTGAGCCGTTGAATAGTCCCCTAAAGCCTCCGCCTTCTCCCCCTCTTCAATTGCTTTTTGTGAACGAAAAACGAGTTCCTGACGACGAACAACCTCTACCGCTTGAGCCCGTTCATCTGCCGACGGTGGGACTACTGCCGTGACGACTGGAGTATCCTCGTGGGCAACGCTAAAGGAAAGCGAGAGAAGAAATAATAGTGAGAAGAAATTTTTGTTTTTCATAAATCAATTACCTCGTTGCATTGTTGCTGGTCATCTCTACGGAATCATCAGCGATTTCATAAAAAGGTTTGCCCTTTGAATTCACGAGCCGTGCGGTTAAAAAAAGCATCAGATTCTTCTTCACACTCTTATCCACTTCACTTCGGAATAGTCGTCCCAAATAAGGGAGATCGCCTAAAAGGGGGATCTTGTCGTTCACCTTCTGTCTATCCTCACGAATAAACCCCCCCATCACAACCGTTTGGCCATTCATCACCGTTGTATCGGTCGTTAGTTTGCGGGTATTAAAGACAGGCTGATTCAGAATTCCACTCGTTAAACTTCCAATAGCTCTACTTTCGGATGAGCCCTGACGAATAGGCGATCCGTAGTTGATAAAACCTTCAAAATCTTTAACCTCCTGATCGAGCTTAATATCGATTCGTTGGTCAGGATAAGTGGTGGGGGTTACCGAGAGATTCACCCCAATATTTTCGGTCTTAAAATCACTCGGCGTTGCTGGAATCGGAACGGTCACGGTTGTAGTATTATATCTATATGCCGTTGTCGAAACTTCCGGGCTTTCGTAGGCACTCGGATATTTCATCTCTCTTCCGACCTCAATCTTTGCGGCAGTACGATTCCGGGTGACTATTTTCGGAGAGAGGAGAGTATCTACTCCTGTGACCTGATCAATGGCTCTCAAAAGCATTCCAACGGCATGTCCATCCAAATTAAAAGCAGCACTCAAAACATTAGGGGTCTGCGGATAAATCACCCCTGCAGTCGAGGAAGTAAAGGGGTAGACGCTCAATAGAGAATCTAATTGATTCTGGCTTAATCCTCCATAGACGGTACTTTGCGCTGTCGGAAACTGACCTGTCGAGGAGTTGCTTTTTCCATCGCGAAGACCAGTGCTTCCTAATAATGATTGTGAGGAAACATTTCCAGCTCCCGTATTAAAGGCAGCACCCCCATTTCTCAATAGATTTAAACGAGAATTACTGACGCCAACAATGTAATTAAAACTCAGTTCCTTTAAGGCATCATCAGTAAATTCAACCATTCGAACCTCGAGCTCGACTTGCGCTTCCTCTTTCAGAGCCACCGCATCAATCAAACCTTGAATGACATCGAGTTGATCTTGCGTATTCTTAACCACCATTTTACTTTGAGTCGCTAAGAAAATCGCTTTCGATTGTTCTGAGGTAAAGGAGACCCCTTTATCGGTTAAATCTTTCTTCACATCAATCGCCCCCCCTTTGGAGTTCGCTGTCGAGGTGAGAAAATTCGCAGGAACCGAATAAGTTCTTGTTGAAAGAGTTGTGGCATCATCGCTTTGGGGTAACAAAACAATCGCATAATCATCAATCTGTGTTTTTAAACCTGTGGTTGTATTAATAAATCGGAGAACCTCGCTTAAAGGAAGATTACTCAGGGTAATGGTGACCGGAGGGATTTTGTTCGGCTTTGCGGGAGCTGCTGCAGCAGCAGGCTTTGTCCCTGCGACCGCTAATGTCGGGGCAACAATGCCGCCTTGTTTCAAAACAAAATTCACCCCTTCGCCAGTCGGATCAGATTCACGACTTTTAACCGTTAAAAAAGTCACCACATCCTCAATCGGAGCCTCATTAAAGGAGATCTCTTTAATCATGATCTCCTCTAATTTCTTTCGCATCTTCGCAACATTGGAGACCGCTGAATTCAAATCAACCGGACGTGAGGAAAGGAGATTCTCTAGTAAAACCGGTTCGCTCCAACGCTCGTTTACTTGATTCATTGCCTCTTTTCGGGAACTTTCACGAGAAAGTTTTGCAAACTCCATCTGCTTTTTCTGAAGTTCCATCAAACGGGTTCTGGCAAGTTTGTTATATTTATCGACTGCAAGCACTCTCTCGTATCGATTTCTTGCCGCATCGTATTGTCCTGTTTCACGAAGACGATCGGCTTCATAAACGAGCTTTTCGACTTGAAGAATATTCTCTTTAAATATTGGGGTAATCGCAGGATTTCCCTCGATTCCATCCACTCTCTTTTTCTGATCACCAAGTTTACTGTAAACCCGATTAAATTCTTTTTCAGAATTATAAATTCCACGATTATCGGGAGATAATTTTCGAGCCTCTTGAATAAGCCCTTTGGCTTTTTCATATTCTTTCGCACTTAATGCATCATCGGCCTGCATCACCTTAATCTGAGAGATCCCCAACCGGGCGCTTTCAAATTGAGGACGATAAGTAGGAACATTACGCACGATAAATTCATATTTTTCTAAAGCCTTATTAAACTCCCGAGCCTCGGCAAGTCGCTCTGCCTCATGGAGGGCTTCATTGTATTGGAAATCACGGTCTTGACGTTTTCCTGCCTCTTCATCTGCTTTAACCACTGAGGGATCTGATGGATTGACTTGATTCGTTTCAATCACGGGAACTGGGGTTCCCTCAGCCTGAGAAAAGATCTCTTGAACAGCAAATAATAGTAATCCCATCGTTAACATCAAAGAAAAATTAGAATGCTTCATAGTTTACCTTATTTTGTTTTTATCTTTAAAAAAGTAAAATGTCAACCTTTTACAGCAAAAGAGTTTACTTTATTTTTTTTCAACTTTTGATGGCAGTTGCCTCAAGTCGTCAGCAGAGAGGCTTGGAATCAGGTATTCCTCGTTTGAATCTACCTTCTTCACTTTAACACCGGTCCCAGTGGCATCGATAATTCGATATTTTTCACCCATTAAATCAAAGGATCTCCCCCGTTCTGCAGCAAAAGGTTGATCGATTTTATTGGCAAGAGCCAAAACAAAGGTCGCATGAATTTCAGGGATATTTTTGGCTTCTCCTTGGACAAATATCGTCTTCATCTCAAGTTCCTTATTCTCCACTTCTAACTCAGAGACATCGACTTCCTCTTCAGCCCCTGTCGAGGCACTTTTCTTCACCACTTTTTTAAGACTATATCCCACAATCTCAAACCCATCCACTTTCTCTCCCTGTTTTTTCATAAAAGAGTTTCGATCCTCCCCTTTTTCAACAAGTACGGAATAAACATCCTTCTCCTCTAATTTTTGAGTCCCTGTAAATTTGTATTCAATCTTTGTTGCTTTAACCTCTTTCACTCTCAATGCAGAAATATAAGCAGGGTGACTTTGGGGGTCGATAGGGTTTGTCCCCTCTTCAGGTTTTTCGGAGTGATATTCCATTATATTCGTAAATCCGTCACCATCAGGATCTTGCGTCACGACAGTTAAATCCAAGATCGGAAGATCATATTTCTGCAACCAACCCAAGGGAAATGGCCCGACCATCACCTTCTCATCTTCCTTTTTAATCTCATTTTTATCAGGAAAATAAAGATATTTTTCTGAAAGAAACAAACGATGTTTCGTTTTAGAAATCCATTCTTTGGGAGTTAAAATCTCTTTTTTCATTTTCTCTAACACATTGGGATCCAAAGCGACTGCATTCTTGCCACTATTTTTAGGACTCACCCCAAAGACTCCTTCTCCCGTAAATAAAAAAGAATAAGCGGCAAGGAGCAGTCCCGATAAAATGAGCACACTGATCTGGAAATAAAAATGCCAGGTTTTTTTCACTTTTTTTTCTCCGCAGGTGTCGTGATCTCGCTAACCCCATGCCATTCAATGAAATCAACCCTGACTTTAAATTTTATTTTTTCCTCCCCAAGAACAGGGACTAAAGGAGGGGCTTTTGTCGCCTGTGCTGCTGCTGTCCCAGTCGTTACAAATTGGCGCTGTAACTCATCTAAACGAGAAGGAACCGGCTTTAAGCTTGTGGCATAACAGGAACGAACCACATAAAGATAGGGAAGTTTATTCATTTCATTTAAAAACTGCTGAAGCGTCGCCGTAACCCCAATAAATTCGACTTCTAAAGGGTAGGTTGTGTAAATTTGTTCCGAATGATGAAATGAGGAAAACTTTATTTGTTCCGGCTCAAGAGATCCAGCCTTTTTAAGCTCACCCTCCTCTTCAAAGGAGCGTCCGATCGATTCAATTTTTTGAGGAGCACAGGCAATTAAGAGCGCGACTAACTTTTCAACTCCTAAAAGCTGTTTCCCTAATACAAGGGTATCTTTCTTCTTAGGGTTTTGTTTTTGATACCGTGAAAATCCGAAATAGAACTCCGCTGGAATCGAAACGCTTTTTGCTTTTGCGAGTGCCCTCAGATCGTCAACTGATTTCGAAAGTTGCTCCTTAAATTCAACCGACTCGATCTCTTTGATCTCTGCCGTTCGATTTCCAGAGGGAAGTAATATCGGCTTCAATGAAATTAAAAAACCTTCGAGCCTCTTGGAGCTTTCAGTTAAAATATTCATATTTTCCTCACTTGGGTAGTGAGCCCGTCCTGAAATGGTGATCAAGGTTCTTTGATGATTATCAAGCTCGGTTTTTTTCTCTTGCACCTCGCCGGTAATCAATACCGCTCCAGTAATTCCCGCAACGAAAATAACTCCCATCAAGGAGACGATTATCCATTCAAAAGTATTGAGTTTCGTTTTCAAGGCTTCACCTCAATCGGAATCTTGAGTTTTAAGTTAAGGCTGAAATTCAATGCTAAGGATTGATTGTTCTCGGAAACGTTTTCGACAGAAACGATCGCATCTGAAAGTCGAGTATTATCGATATCAAAATATGGAGAAGAGGCAAGTTCAGAGACAAACTCATTAATCGCTCGGGATGGCGTATCGGACTTGTAAAGCCCCTTGATCACGAGTTGATTGATTTCAGGCGGAAAAGAGACTTTTGGAGCCGAAACTTCTCCTTTTGCTTTTCCTTTCGGCTTTTTAGCCTTAGAAGCCCCCTCTTTGATCTCAATCAAAAACTCCTCGTTTAATTCATGAATCCCTTTTCCATCATTAAACATAGGCGTCAGTTGAGTAATCCATACCCCTTCAGGAATTTTCGCATTTAAATCAGAGAGTACATTTTTCCAGGAGTCCCGATCTCGGGTAATTTTTTCAATCGCATCCAGGACTCTTTGATAACGCTCATTTTCCTGTTCTAATTTAACGATCTTTTGCTCTTCTAATTTCAGTTTTTGAACACTTTTTGACCGACGATCAAGCTCCTTACTTAAAACAGAAAGCTGCTGATAGGCCCCTAAATTAATGGCACCAAAGAGAAGAGTCCAAGCCAATAATCCAATAATAAGCATCGGCTTTAAGCGATTTTGTTCTGCCTCTTTTCGGATCGAAACAGGAGAAAGATTAATCTCAATCGGCCTTTCCGATAGAAGAGTTAGTCCCCCACCAATCAGCTCACCCATTAACAAAGCCTCTTTAGAGAGCTTTGCAGTCTGTATCGACTTCCCGATGATTACATTTTTAAGCGGATTAAAATACTCAATAGGAATGGTGAGTTTTTCTTTTAAAAATAAATCCATGTAAGGGAGCAATGAAGATCCCCCCGTTAAATAAATCATCTTCGGAGAGGAACCCTTTTGCTGAGTCCGATAAAAGGTAATCGAACGACTGACTTCCTGAGCTAATTTCCCCATTGTTGTTCGCACGATCTTTGAAGTTCGCGCAACACTCTCCTCAGGACTCTCCGCATATTCTGAACCAAGTGAGACGTAGGCCTTCCTCTTTTTGAGCTGCTCAACCACTTCATACGGTTCTTGGAGATCATTGCAAATACTCTGGGTGATTGCGCTTCCTGCGAGAGGGATACTACGAGTAAAAAAATTGCTCTTCTCAATAAAAAGAAGATTTGTCCCTCGTGCTCCAATATCTAAAAGAAGAACACAATCGGAAGATTCCGGATAGTTATATCGAAATGCATTATAGAGAGAGAGAGGGGAAAGATCAACACTCGTTGGCTTAAAGTCCAACTTTCTTAAATTCGCTGTGTGAGCCTCAATTTGATCATTTTTGATCGCGGCTAAAACAGTATCAATATCCCCATCTGTCTTTTTTCCCATTAACAGTTGAAAATCCCAGACCACTTCGTCCAACGGAAAGGGAACATTTTGCTGTGCTTCAAACTTTAAAATGTCCTCTAACTGAGCCTGCTCGACAGGAGGGATCTTAATAAATTTTAAAAATGAGGTGTGAGAGGAAAAAGAGAGGTGAGCATCTCCCCCTTTGATCCCTGTTTCTTTAGATAATTTTTTAATCGCATTCGCAATAAACGGGAGGGCATTCTCCTCTTTATTGGGATCAATCCCCATTTCAGAAATTCCATAGCGATTCAGAGTGATCTGTCCCGACTTGGTGGTCGTAAACTCTGCCATTTTCAGAGAAAACGAACCAATATCAATAGCAATTGTTTTTGTTGCTCGTGCCATGCCCTACCCTATTTCTTGTCCGCTGATTTTGCTTTGATCATGGGAAAGCGATCCATCGAATAATTGGCCCATGGGGTCATATCTTTTGTAATTGCCCCGTTCTTCACCTGTGCCAAAGACTTAAATACTTTCTCCCACTCTTCATCTTTTTCCTTCAAATCTTTATAGGACTCATCCGCATTCTTTCCATTGAGCGCCTTTTTGTCTCCAACATAAGCCTCAACACGAATATTCCCTTTAGAGGAGGAATAAAGCTCTTTGAGTCCATACAACTCTACGAGTTCTGGGGTCACAAAAAAAATCCCATATCGAAACTTCGCATTGGAGCCTGTTTTTTTCACATTCAGATAGGTCACTTCACCCGTCAAAAGCGTTGAAAGAGAATCCTGTTTCCCTGTCCCTTTTATCGTTCCCTCAATATAAATTTTAAAACCCACTTCAGGAACATTCGGGTTTAGTTTCCGCTCCTCATTTGAAAGCTTGGCCCCCCCCTCATCGACCCAATCATCGAGGGTATAGCGAAAAGAAACCTCCATCCATTCATCGTTGGAATCATAGTATTTGTAAGTCATCTCAGATTCATCCACAGAACCGCCTGACCCAGCAGGGGTTTTTTGGAATTTGGGCTTATGAATATCTGAAATCACCACGTTTAACGATTTGCTTAAATCCGTTGTCCCCTCCTCAGTCTTGTCTTGTGCAAATAGAAACCCGAGTAGAAAAATGGCCGAACAAAAGGATAAATAAACAAATCGATGAGTTTCAAAAAGAAACAGATGTTTTTTCATAAACTATTCATAATTGTATTTACTACAAAGGTCAATGTAAATCGTCAGATGTAACAATCTCCAGATCAACTTAATAATCAACATCTTATATTACCTTTTAAGATCTTCCTGAGCTCAAAACGAAGCCTATCGCTGCGAAATCTTTAAGACGCGCTCGGCCATAGCGCTCCAAGTGACGGTCTTTAAACTCTTTGCCGCATTCTCTCCGATCTGTTCTCGCCGTTCTTTTTGATGATAGGCCAGTTCAATCTGAGAAATGAGCTCTTCGAGGCTAGGATCATCCCAATGGGCCGATACATTTCCGTTAGAATCTTTAATCTCTAATGAATTCATCGACTTGACTAAAAAAGAATTTTCAGGGGTAAGAATATCCTGATGACCGGAGGAAAAGCTCGCTACCACCGGTTTTCCGCAGGCCATATATTCCATTAAAACGAGGTTTGTCCCCCCCTCGCAACGGTTCGGAAAAACGCCAAGATCGGTTTTCCGATAAATCGATCTCATTTTTCGATTCGGAAGTAAGGGGCAGGTTTGAATTTTTTGAGGATCGACCCCATTTCGAATATAAAAAGCATGCATTTTTTCGGCCCAACTATCTCCCATTTCGATATAGTCGACATGAGGGGAGAGAGTCATCGTTCGCATCGAGTCAATCCACTGATTCTCCCAAGAAGTGATCAGCCTCATATTCGAATATTTTTGACTTAGAATCCGGAAGGCAGCCAAAACAAGATCTTGTCCTTTTCGATATTCAAACTTTCCACCAGAAAAAAGAACAAACTCCTTCTCCTCACTCTTAGGCTCGAGGGGATAAAAAAACTCTGGATCAATTCCTTGAATAAGAACATCGGTATTGAGAATTCCTTTTGCGCTCATTTGCGTTTGACACCAAGTCGACCCCGCAAGCACTAGGTCGAGCGCGGAGGCGTTCGCAATCGAAGAGGGATGCAGTTCGTTTTCAAAAAAAACATAACCGAGATTTTTATCTCCTCGGAGCGGCATCCATTGCTTAAGATTAACTCCCTCTAATGCATGGAAACAGACTCCCTCCACTTTTTTATCCCATTCCGAAGGAGCCCAAGAGGTGGGATCGGATAAAGCGGTTATTTTTGAAAGTTCTTTCCTCAAATAAGCACCACAAAGGCCCCATCCATAATTAGTCCCTGTAGGTAAAGCGAGATGAATCATTATTTTATATTTCAGTTACACTTGATTTCTTTGAATCAATTTTGGATTTTCCGAAAAGCGGTAAACATATCATTTTTCTTATGAGGAACTTACATTCTATGGTGAATTAGCCCTGGGGTTCAATGATGGAGAATAGATCGAAAGAAATAGATCCATAGGAGCACGAAAACAAGTAATGCGACAAGCACAAGGAAAAAATATTTAATCCAAATTTCCTGAAGTGATTTGATCTGCAGCTTCCACTTTTTCTGAAAACGCTTTGACTCCATGCTTTGCCAAAATACAAACATTTCATGGGCATTTTGAAACCGATCCTCCGGCCTCTTTTCTAATGATTTTTCAATCATTTTAAATATCGACTCAGGAACTAATTTTTTGATCCTTTTAAATGAGGGGATCTCCTGTAAATGAATCCGTTCGTAGGATTGATTTTCACCAATTTCGTAGGGATATTGATTGCTATACAAGATACAGCTCAAAATTCCGGCCGAATAAACATCAGAAGCCGCCGTTACTATTTTTGCATTTAAACACTGCTCTGGACTCATATAAGGAGGGGTTCCAAAGGTCTCAAGCTCTTGGGTATCCGTAATGAGATGCTCGTAAGATTTAAGGTTGAGCATTTTAGCTAAACCCAAATCCAAAATTTTTATCTGAAAATCAGGGTAGACTCCAGAGACTAAAATGTTTTCCGGTTTTAAATCGCGATGGATCACTCCTTGTTGATGAAGATAGCTTAACCCCTTGAGAAATTGATGAAGCAATAGATCGGCAACATCCCATTGATCATTTCCGGTAAACTGAGAGCTCACCTCGACCAATGACTTTCCGTTAACATACTCCATCACATAAAATGGAAACCAGGTCCCCTCATCAAACCCGTAGTCTAAAATTCGGGTCACATTCGGGTGATTCAATTGAATTAAAATCGTCATTTCTTGAAAAAAACGATCGATAATTTTTGCCTTTAACTCAAGATCCTCCGCGACCTTGTGATGAATCACCTTAATCGCCACCTCTTTTCCTGAAACTTCATCGAGAGCAAGAGCGACGTGACTAAACCCTCCCTCTCCAAGGATTCGCAAGATTCGATAGCGCTCTTTAATCAATCCTTTGGGAGTCGCAACCGAGGAATCAGGGAGGGGCAAGCTCGCAGTCAATAATTTGTTTTTTTTGAATCTTAACTCTCCCAAGCCGACAAAAGATAAGGTTTGAGGCATATAAAAAGAGCCCTCTTGAATCTTATCACCATTCTGCAATGTCATCGGAGGCCCAGAAAGCACTGAAAAATCGACAAGGAAATCAGCCCCATTAATCTGAATCGAGAGCCAGCGCAAGGGAATAAGAGGGGCGCGAAGCTGAATTCCGGCCTTTTCATCACTCCCCAAAACAATATCCTTAAATAATACAGCAGCCCAATTCACAGATAAGGGATAAATCTGCTGATCAATCTCTGAATAAAAAGTAACCTGAATTTGATCAAGAAAAGAGGTATCTACTAATCCCATAAAGAGATTATGTAGGGAGATTTAAGGCTCTCATTAAGGCCGCATACATATCGGAGGGACGTACCGATTTACTCACATAACCACTTGCGCCCGCTTCGATGGCCGCCTGAAGACGAGCCTCGTCATAGCCCTCCCCTGTAAAAATAACAATCGGCAATGATGCAAATTCTTTTCGAATTTCTTGCAATATCTGAATGCCATCGCAATTTTCTAAACCCAGATTCAAATCCAAAATAACGGCATCACAGGGATTCGATTGAAGCCAGCCAAGCACGTGAGTCGCATCGGTAAGTGAGACCCCTTGATGTCCAAATTTTTTGAGATACACACAGAGAAACTCAGTAATTTGAATTTGATCATCAACAATGAGAAAGCGTTTTACCTCTTTTTGAAAAACATTCTTAATGGACTCAAACATGGTGAAAAAATAAAGAATTATCTGAGAAACGTCAATTACTAACGGGTACAACGGGAGGAAGATCCAAACTTTCTTCTGTCTGAATCGTAAGATTTCCAAGACTTGTTGATCCACTCGTTGACCCAGAAGTCTCTGTCGTACTTGAGTTACTAGAACTAGCAGCATCGACCGCAACCCCTTTTGAATTACCCACTAGAGCTCCAACGGTTCGATTTACTTGAAACTCATTCAAAGAAACATACCCCATCGCAGAAAAATTTTTAATTTGAATCGGTGCGGGGGGATTCTCACCTGAAGCCCATGTCATCGTCAAATAACGACATGGAGTCACAGGAACTTGTATTGAAAACCGATCGGTACTCCCATCAAATGGGATCGAGCGATTCATGGCTGTCGATATTTTGGTCTCACCCCCGATCGACTGCACGAGCATTCCTCCCCACTTTTGCCAACCAACCCCAAGCAGCATCCGAACCCCCTCTGGAATGAAGGATGTCGATATAGGAGCCGGAACCGCCCGATCTTCTTCAAGCGAAATGCTCATCATCCCCTTCTTTTTCTCTGCAAAAACAGAAAAACGCTCGAGCTGGCGAGTCTCCTTAAGATCGATCACCATCGGCTTTTGATCGAGAGATCCGGCCGATTCAGGACTTTCATCAGTCATTTTTGCGAGATTGTCATTCTCGCTTCCATCCGTATTTCGTGCGTATTTTCCAGCAAAATTAACCTGTCCTTTGGGATCTTTATAAAAAGGGCCTGCTTTATCTGTAAAACGACTCGACTCGGGACGCTTTACAAGACGAAAAGTAGAGGCATCGCTATCCGTAAACAGATAAAGACTGGAAACCTCTGCAGGCTGTAAAAGATCGGCCTCTAAGAGCACGTAACGGGTAAAGGAATAAAGCGGTTTTTGAGACTGCTTTTCCTTAAGATCTTGAGCGGAAGCGGCGCGTAAAAGAGGAACCCAGGTTTTTGCACCTGGCACTGCCTTTTGATCGCTCGCATAAAGCGTTATTTTTCCTGTTAAACTCTCAGCCGCAATCGAAAAGTTTTGAATTAGTGTCGGGGAGTCTAAAGAAATTAAATACCACTGCTTCCCTGTCGGAATCGTGCAAAGGGTGGTATCATCCTCATCTAACCAAGCGACCGCACTCAAATCAGGAAGGTAATAGCGAGTTTCGGGATCAAATTTCTCAAGAATAGTCCCCATATGATAACGAGCCATGTTTTTACTCACGACCGCACTGGACTGTGGAGCCTCTTTGGGCGATATCATCGTAACTTCTTTGGAGTTAACCGAGGGAGAGGAATTAGAGGCGATCAAGGAGCTAACGGAAAAACTAATTCCAATGCCAATGCCGATCACGATAGGAAGCCTCATAAGAAGACAATACTCCCATTCATAAAAAAATCCAATAATAAACCGGACGAGCCCTGGAAACAAGGCTCATTTGACGTGCGTGTCGTTTTGATAACGAATAAACTTATTCTGGAGGATCTTTTCTACACCCCTCTCGTCATCGGCTCCCAAATGATCTTATGCAATTGCACCTGAAAACGCACCGGGAGATGATCCTCTAAGATCCATTTTGCCATCGATTGTAAGTCGATCTTTCCAAAGACCGGAGAAACTAAAATCGCTCCTACCCGTTCATTTAATTGATGCGTTTCGATCATCCCCTTAAGCCACTCGTAATCTTCACGGCTCCCCATCACAAATTTCAGTTGATCCTTCTTTTGAAGATAGGGAATATTCTCCATCCGATTACGCTCCGATTCACCGCTCGAGGGACATTTTAAATCCATGATCACTTTGACCCGAGGGTCGATCTTCGAAATATCATGAGCGCCACTCGTCTCAATGAGAACCTCATATCCCTCATCACACAAGAGGGACATCAACGGATGTACATTTCGTTGAAGGAGGGGCTCTCCGCCGGTGACCTCAATGAGTGGCGATCCCTGTTGCTTGGCTACGGATAGGATTTCAGAGAGAGATTTTGATTTTCCTTCAAAAAAAGCATATTCCGTGTCGCAATAACTACAGCGCAGATCGCAACCCATGAGCCGAATAAAAAGACAAGGGAGTCCTGCATAAGTGCTCTCCCCTTGGATACTGTAAAAAATCTCGTTGATTTTAAGATTTAATTCCAATCGTTCATCCGTACTCATATCCTCACAACCTGAAAAATCTTTGTCGCTTATCAATCTAAATAATTAATTAAGATAGAAATTCATCGACTCCAACGATAACATTTACGCAAATAACTTGCATTTTAATTGACAGGTCTCAGATAAACGATAGAAATTTTAAATCAATTTTGATCTGAGGCTTCAGGTCAAAAATAATAACGAAAAGGAAAGATGAAGAAAACAGCACTCCGTTCAATAACCCTTCTCACTCTGACTGTATTTATAGCAGCAGGGGAAGCGCAAGCTGAAAATAAAGATCTAAAAAAAGTACTCGAAGAACAAGGAATTTACGTTGAGACCTCAAAACCGGGGATTAAGCTCAGTGGTTATGTCGATGCAGGATATAGTTATAATTTTACAAGCCGTAATGCAGTTCAACCGTTGAGAAGCGGTAATGATGGAGCGAATGCCTCCGAGAATGGAGGAGATTTCAATCTTAATAATTTTAAACTCGTTCTCGAAAAGCCGCTTCCCGAGGATAACAGTTTATCGGCTGGTTTCCGTGTCGATTTAAACATCGGAGAAGATGCGGCACTCAGAGTCGGTTCGAATGCGAATGACGGCTTAAGTGCCCTTCAAATTCAGCAGGCTTACGTTAATTTTAATCTTCCAATGGGAAGAGGCTTAGAAGTTAAAGTAGGGCGCTTTGGAGAATTAACGGGGGTCGAATCTCCAGAAAGACCCGCTAATCTTAATATTACGGGAGGACTCGTCGCCTCTCTTCTTCCAGGGGAACATGTCGGACTCATGGGAACCTACTCACTCTCCGAAAACTGGACGGTCAACGGAGTCATCGCTAATCCTGCATGGACCACCAACGGAGATGGAACGGAATTCGTCACAGGAACGAACAAAGGAAATAGCGCCATTCTTACCACTGGATCACTTGAATACCAAAATAACACAAAAAATCTCACGACAAAATGGGTTTATGTCCATAATCCGAATGGAGGCAACGGAATCCTAACCTCTCCAACAGTCGCTGGAGCAGGAAATCAAGTGGCAAATGAAGGGGAATCCCTTCTTTTCAATCACAATACCTTTTGGTCTCCTTTATGTTGTAAAGACAAACTCCTTTTGGGATACAATGCGGCATTTGGTTTTTACGACAACTACGCCAATGCCCCAGTAGGTGTAGCTCCTCGTGAATACAACGAGAGTTATTGGGGAGTTGCAGGATATGCGAAGTACCTCTTTAACTCTGTCTTCTCTTTAGCTCAACGTGTCGAATACATCCAATCGAATGATGGAGCTAAATTTGGAACTGTCGGTTCAGCACTGACCCCAACAAACTTAAATGGAAAAAATTCGGAAGCCCTCGGTTTTACGACCACGGCAGGATTTAACCTCTGGGAAAATATGCTTCTCCGCTTTGAATACCGTGCCGACTTTACCCACATCAATGATAGTGCCGTCACTTCTGCCTCTCGAAATGGGGATGAAACAGTCGCTCATTTAGCCGCAGCACAAGTTGTCTATAGCTTCTAATCAATAAGCCTTCCGATAAACAACCCCCCCTTGGAGATTTCTCCAAGGGGGGGATATTTGTTTTAAAAGCATTCTCTCACCAAGCCACGAAAACACGAAGAAATTCAATAAGCCATCCCAGCATCAATGACCAATGAAGCCTGACAAAGAGATCAATGAATTTGGGATTAAATCAAACTTTGTGTTTTAGTGTCTTAGTGTGAGATGCATTTTATGCCAGTAATAACCACCTTACCACTCCTCAACCTCCCTTTCATCTGTTCCGATTTTAGACGGCGGTGAGATTCCTCGCATCGGGGTTAATTGTTTTTTACCAGTCGAATTCTTGCATAAGGATCAAACTCTCCTTCTAGTACCTGATCGATCTCCGAAAAACGTTCTGCGATGATCTGCAAATCTTTTTCCAGTTCTTGAGGAGTCGAAAAACTAAGCCCTCCGCTTGCTTCACATTGGGGGATTAAATCTAACCTCATCCACCGACAAGATTCCGCAATGACCCATAAATGAAGCGGGGTCAAGCGTAGCGTTTCCCCTGCCTTCATCGAAAATAGTTCGACCGCGACCTCATGAATTCCCGCCATCGCAAGCTCGCCTCCCAAAGCGGCCCCCATCCATGCTCGATTGATAGGAATTCCCTCTTGATTCCACTCGTGCGCGAGTCGAGCCCAAGTATTTTGCAATCCACAAAAATCAACAAGATGAATTAAATGAGCAAAATAGCGTTGAAGTCTCTCTCGAAACTCTGCCTCTAAAACGATCGGAAGGGACCTCTTCATCTCCTCTTCAAGATAACAAAATTCAAAGACTGACGTGGGATCCCAAGGAGCCGCCATTCGCCAATTCCAACCCTTTTTTGATACCGATTCCAATCCTAATTGATTCTTTTTCATTCTTTTCCCTTGGGAGACAAAGCCCGAGAGGACAAGGATCTGCCTCAACTTAAGAAAAAATACAGGATTCACCACGGGGTAACCTCGACCGCTGTGCCATGGGTCTCAACTTAAGGAGAAAGAGATTTTTAACCGCCACTCCCTGCGTGATAACGCAATTAAAAACGGAAACCATTTGGAGAGCCGAGGGTAGGCAACCAGAAGCGGGGGTGAGAAGGGGCTTCGTAGGTTTGAAAAATTCGCCAAGTTTTAAAGTCATTGTTAACCACGGTTGGACACGGATTTTATCTTCTTTCGTCCAAGGACTACAGCAGACCTGCGGAAGGCATTCGAAACAGGGGAAAACCAATTTAAGCTATCTGGCTAATGGGCTATCTGGCTAATGGGCTATCTGGCTAATGGGCTATTGAGCTATCCGGCTATCCGGCTATCCGGCTATTCAGCTATCCTAAATGAGCGGAGATAAGTGGTTTAAAAATGATTTTAACAATCTTCTCATCATAAACCGAGCCCGGGACTTAAACATTCTTGAAAGGTTTTAAAATGAGCTTTGGAAACCGTACGCAATCCCGCCTCCCCATGTTTCGCCGCAATCTCCTCCCCCCGTTTCTTAACGGCTCCCGAAGCCCCTTTTAAGAGCTCCACTCCGATCTGTGCTCCCAATTTCTCTAATCCCTCCAAAAAGGCGGCACGCGCAAGGATCGAAGCGGCGGCGACGGCCAAATCGGACTCGGCCTTGGTCCGTTGCACCATCTTTATTTTTTTTCCACGTTCTTTGAGCTGATTTAAAATCAACCGTTCATCCGCAAATTGATCCGAAAGGGCTCGAGGGCAATCAGGGACTCTCTCCAATACATTCTCCAAAACTGTGGCATGCCCCCACGCTAAAAGCCGATTTAAATTCTTAAACTTAAAATATAATTCATTATACTTTTCCGGCCCTAATGAGATCACACTCCATCTTCCTCCCACGATTCGCTTAATCTCCTCTGCCAGTCCCCTCGCTTTTTGATCGCTCTTAATCAGTTTACTGTCTCGAACTCCCTTGGCGACCAGCTGCTGAACGATTCCTTTATCCACATAGACCGCGGCGATCACGAGAGGCCCAAAGAAATCCCCTTTTCCACTCTCATCAATTCCGATGTGGGGCTCATATTGTTCAGGGGATTCATTCGAATGAACGGCTGTTTGGGGAATCACCCCCGTCACCTCAGGCTCTAACGTGAACTCGATAAATAATTTTGAATCTTTTCCTTGGAGGACTAATTTACCGGATTGATACATTGCCAACGAAACCCTCCCTTTTGAGGCCCCAAAGTGGGCGTAGGGAATCGTTCGAAACTCATACCCCAAACCTTCTAAGACCTCTTTCAGCTTTTGAATTTGCGTCGGATCGAGTTGAAACGTATAGGTAGAAGAGTCAATCATGATTAGAACTCCACAAACTACTGTCCGCTTTTGGAAAATCGACCTCAAAATAAAGGCCGCATTTCATCGCTCACTCAAAAAATGGTTTCTCACACACCGTCGTGAACTCCCTTGGCGTGATCCTCGGACCCCCTACGCGGTCATTGTTTCGGAGTTTATGCTCCAACAGACCCAGGTCAAAACAGTCATCCCCTATTTTAATCGTTGGCGGTTGAGTTATCCCGACTGGGATCGACTCGCCCAAGCCACTGAGCAATCGGTTCTTAAATCATGGGAGGGCCTTGGGTACTACAGCCGAGCCCGAAATCTTCACCGGCTCGCAAAAACGATCGTTCATAATTTAAAGGGCGAGGTCCCCTCTTCCCTCGCGGAACTCCAAAAACTTCCGGGGATCGGTCGTTATACCGCAGGAGCGATTGCGAGTTTAGCCTTCAATCAAAAAGCTCCGTTAGTCGACGGCAATGTGATTCGCCTCTTTAGTCGAATCTTTGCCTGCGCTCAAAACGTCGCTCAACCCAAAGTCATCGCCGAATTTTGGCATCTCGCCGAAGCCCTTCTTCCTCAGCGCGATTTTGGAATTTACAACGAATCCCTCATGGAGCTCGGGGCGCTCCTCTGCACTCCAAAAAAACCGCAATGCTCGATCTGTCCACTTCAATCGATCTGCATCGGAAAAAAATCTCCTGAGCGTTATCCGTATAAAGAGAAAGCGAGATCAGAAAAGCGGGAGGAAAAAATCGCTATCGTGAAAAATAAAAATAAATTCAGGCTCATTCAAGGAACCAAAAGGCAGCGGGGATTTTGGCTTTTTCCTTTATTCAATCCTCAATTGATGAACTGGAATAAAACGATGGGAACGCTCAACTACGGGTTCACGAAATACCGGATTACAATGAATTATGGAGAATGCCTCTTCAAAGAAAAAGCGACCGTTCCGGGGAAATGGATGAGCTTAAAAGAGATCGACGCACTCCCTCTTCCGCAAGCACACCGAAGGATCGCCAAAGGCCTCTAAGCGAGATTTCTGTATTTTGTCCCGAGGATTTTGTAGACTCTTACTTCTTAAGTTGACGCCGTGCGACACATCAAGGGGGATCAATTCGTCATGGAAAAAATGGTTCCTTCCCGTTTCCACTGGAATCGGGAAGAAACCGAAAAAATTTAGTTTAAAATCCATCCTCTTCGAACTGGACGCTATTGCGGCGAGTATAGGCGCCGCTCTTTTTTGAGGTAAAACGACCAGGGGGGCCTGGCTTACGCTCAATCGATTTTTGAGCTCCGAGCGATTCGTAGCCCGCAATGACAAAGACATCGAGAAGCTCATCTCGGACAGGATCGTAAATCTGATAATCGGCAAAGGAACCTAAAAGTTTGTACTGAAATTCATGATCCTGCTCCGCGTTTTTAAGTTGTCGGTGAGGAACATGAAATTTACGCGGACTCTCTTGAACAGCGACCCATCGTGCCTGCTTCCAGCTCTCTTCCGGTTTTTTAATCCAGCCCCATCCTCCTGATTTCTTTTCGTAATACCGAGCCCCTACAAAATGCGGAGTTTCTTCAGGAATCACCACCGATTCCAGACCGACTTTTGGAGTTACAGGATCCGATTCCACTTTGGCACTCGCAGGGGCAGCCACTTCAGGGAGAACCTCTTTTTTTTCAGTTTGAACAACAGGAATCTCCATGGGCTTTGTCTCACTCCCTGGCTCCGAGGCTTTCAAAACGGGGCAGGCAGGATCATGGGTCAACACCGGTTGATCCTCTGATTTCGGGGTGTCACTAATTCTCGGAAGAGAGTCGACGGCATTCAACGGAAGAAGCGCAAAAAACAGTGCAAAACAAATCATTCTTAACATCATATAAACCTATTTTTATTGTGCCCATTGTCCTTTATCACTTGAAAGAAAAGGCAGGGAATGAAGTCGGGAGTAATCGGTCTTTCCGATCGCTCCGATCATCGGAACGCCAAAATGAGTCTTCCATTTACCGCTATAATACTCCCCCGAATGACAACCCCAACTTTGACAAACGGCATCTGGGGTAAAAATATCTTTTTTAATCTTTTTAAAATTCATCGTGTGAAGGTAATTCTTCGACATCGAATCCATCACATTACTGTAATCAAAAAGCAAGCAGGCCTTATTGGAGTGGCCAAAATAATCAAAATGATGAATCTTATTCGTTGAACGATCCTTGCCATTATTCAGGTAGTTAATCAGTTGATCTTGAGTATCAAACCAAAACAAGGCGACCCCTTCTTGATTCGCTCGTTTTAAAATATTCGTTAACAAATCCCCATTGATTTCCTCCCCTCGAGATTGATAGCCCGGACGATAGACCAACCAAGTGATCTGATCCCCCTCTGCGAGCTGCGGCCTAAGCTCCTTAATTCGAACGACCGCCGAGTCGATAAAATTTCCCCAATGTTTGTCATGAGATCGTTCTTTACCGGCCTCATAAAAGCGAATCGCAGGCCCGCCACTTAAAATAATCCACTCACGTGCCTCCAAAGAGAGAAAAAAACAGGCTAGAACAAGAATAAATCGTCGCATTCTTCATCAATAGCCTCTCAACGAAAAAATGCAACTGAGATCAAAAACTGAAACTCATTTTTTGAAAATAATTTGAAATCTTGCTAAATCCCCCCATATTCAATCGTTAACTATGAAAAACAATTCTCTTTCAATTTTCTCACTCCTTCTCTGTCTCTTCTCGTTTTCAATGCTCATACAAGCAGATACCCCTTTAGAAAAGAAAATGGATCAAATGAATAAAGCTTATAAAGAGCTCTCCAAATCTCTCAAAAATCCGGTCGAAGGCAATAAAAACAACTATCAAAAACTTGCGGAACAGATACGAGATCTCATGAAAGAGTCAGGAAAGCTATCCCCTGAAAAAACAGAGATGATTCCCGCAGATCAACGGGCCGCCTTTATTGAAGGCTACCAAAAAGCGGTCAATCAAAGCGTTGCGACATTGGATTCGCTCATCCAAGCGATTCAAGCCTCAAATTGGTCCGAGGCTCAAAAACTGATTGCCCTCCTTAAACAGCATCAAAAAGAGGGACATCAAGAATACCGCGCTGAGCGTCCTTAATCCCAGATTCCTCTTTAGGAATCGATTTGCATCTCAAATCAGTCAAAGACCGAAACCAACGATATCTCTTAAATGAAAAATAAGTTCTTGAAGTTTTCGGCCTTCCTAATCTTTGTGTTGATCGGAATTCAATGCATCCCCTTTGATCTGACAAATCCCCCTGAACAAACCGTCCTCTCTTGGGATAGCCCACATACTCAAGCGCTTTTTACCCGAACTTGCGCCGACTGCCATAGCCATCAAACGCAATGGCCATGGTACAGTCATATCGCCCCCATCTCCTGGTTTACCAAAAATCACGTCAATGAAGGGCGTGAATCAATGAACATCTCGATTCCGGATCATGCAGAACCGGATGAAATTGAACATCAGATCCATAAAGGGGAGATGCCTCTCTGGAGTTACACCCTTCTACACCCCGAAGCCCGCCTTTCTGAAATTGAAAAAAAAGAACTCATTGAAGGGCTCAAAAAAACGCTTTCCTCTCAGACTGAAACCTTAATCCCCCTTCAATAAATTTCGTTTTGAGATGACAGAGGCACTCAGTTGATTCCCTTCTAAGGCTTGAATTTTAAAAACCACTTCATCGGCAGCAGCTAAATTCAGATCCTGCTGTAAAACAGTTCTCCCGGAATCGGTAATTTTAATCGTGTAATAGCCAAACAAGAGAGAATAGGAGCCCCAGTTTAATATCGGAGAACCGTTCACCTGAATTTTTAACTGCGGGTGCATTTTTTTAATTTGATCTGATACATTAAAAATTAATCGTCCCATATTAACAGTCACCATTAACTCTAAATCTCGATCATCAATGACCATAATTTGTTGTTCCTGAGCTGGAAAATTGGGGAGAGCAGCCCAAATCTTATGAACCCCTGCAATCAAATAAACCGTGGCATACCCTTTTCCGACCCAAGCCCCGTTACAGGCAATGGGAATTCCCTCGGGGGTACTTTCGATACGCGCCAATGCCCGTGCCCCGACATCGGTCCACTTTGAAAGATCAATAAAACGCCTCTGATTCGGAGATAACTCCACCGTTCCTAAAATAGGAAATTCCTCTGTTTCAATAATCACTCCTAATTCTCCCGAGGGAACCTCGGTTAATACCTTCTTTTTCATCGTGTTCACATTCGCTGGAAAAACCGCAACCGCTTTTCCCTCTCGATCATAAACTCGAATTTTACCAAGCTTTCCCATCTCACTTTCTTCACAGCTAAGTAAAAGATAACTCCTCGCCCCTAACTCCTTTTTCGGAGCCTCAGGCAAAATCACTTCCGGCAAAGCAATTTCCTTGGAAACCGCTGGACGTAAAGGGGTCGGAAAATAAATTCGGATGACGGAGGGAATTCCAAATGAAAGCCCGACAATCAACGAAATAGCCCATGCTCCCACTAAAAAACTTTTCCTCCATCCTTGGCGAATCCAGGAAACTCCCTTTTTCCTAACATGGAGTAGCTCCTGATCAAAAACAATTGATGACTTTACTAAAACCGCTTTTTTAATCGGATCTTCAATCGCCTGAATTCTATTTATCTCTGTCTCAATCCAATCTGAAAAGGTTCTTAATCCCTGCTTTACCTTTCGACGCCGCCCAAAAACCTTCGGCATTTGAAGAATAAAGGAGAGACTGAAGGTCTTAAAATTAACGTAAGTCTTGAGAATCTCTTGAACCTTTTCCTTCATTCGAGCCCTCATCTCAATAACATCCGGATCCGTAGAGATATCAAATTCCTTTGTACTGATCGACTGAACAATCGAACTCTGCTCCTCATTTTTTACTAACGAACTCTGCTCCGAACCAGCAATAGGATAAACTGTCTTACCTGCTTCCTCCTCCTTAGAAGTATTTGTGGAAGCAACCTCTCCACTTGTTGCCTTTTCGACCACCGCTTTCTCTTCGGGCTTTGTCTCGACAACCGCTTCTACTTTGGGCTCCTCTGCTGCAACCTGCTTAAGCAACGCCTCGATATCGGTCTCTCCCTCTGAAGCTGTCGCCGCAACTGCTGGAACCTCTTTCTCAACCGAGCTTAAAATCGATGCGATATCCTCTCCGACGGCGGTGACACTTTCGACTGCCGCTTTCTCTTCGGGCTTTGCCTCAACAACCGCTTCTACTTTGGGCTCCTCTGCTGCAACCTGCTTAAGCAACGCCTCAATATCGGTTTCTCCTTCTGAAGCGATTGCCGCAACGGCAGGTGCCTCTTTCTCAACCGAACTTAAAATCGATGCGATATCCTCTCCATCTGCGGTCACA
>CAMCSM010000012.1 GCA_945877805.1 Methylacidiphilum caldifontis
ACACGATTCGTTAGATTACCCCTCCATTGACTCCCCCCGATCCCCAGCGCATTTCGAATCCTAAAGGATTCGATGCGCTCCCCTATGCATTCAATCCATCCCTCTAGGGATGGGGACTTCCGAAAACTTTAGTTTTCGGAATTGCTGAAAGAGAATACTCCTCTTTGACAGAAATCGTTTTTTAGGCTCAGTTAATCCCCTCACATGAATACTATTTACTCGATTCTCCATTTTCTCTTCATCTGTCTTGAAGTCATTCTGCTTTTCAATCTCATGATTGTGGTTCATGAAGTCGGCCATTTTCTTGCCGCCCGTTGGCGCGGATTGGTGGTGGAAAAATTCGGAATCTGGTTCGGAAAACCGATCTGGAAAAAGACCATCGATGGTGTCGAGTACAGTCTCGGATCGATCCCTGCCGGGGGGTTCGTCGCTCTTCCTCAGATGGCTCCTATGGAGGCGATGGAGGGGGACTCTCAATTAGACCGTAAAAATTTACCTCCGATTTCGACGCTCGATAAAATCATCGTTGCCTTTGCAGGGCCCCTTTTTAGCATGACGCTCGCTTTCGTTTTCGCCTTTATCGTTTGGGGAGTCGGGAGGCCAATGGCGGAGGGAGAGGGATCGACAAAGATCGGTTACGTGAAGAATGATTCTCCTGCCTCCAAAGCAGGTCTCTTGGCAGGGGATAAAATCTTGTCGATTGAGGGACATTCGGTCACCAGCTTTTCAAAAGGTTCTGCCAGTGTGATGTGGAGAATTGTCAGCAGTGAAAGTGATTTGATTCCGATTGAAGTGGAGCGCGCAGGGGAGCGGCTTACCTTGAACGTTCAACCGGAAATCGAAACAGGCAAATTCTGGGAGCGTAAAGGGCTTCGCCAGATCAAGATTGCACCGATTGAAACCGCCCGTGTCGGAAAGGTGCTTCCGAATAGCCCAGCGGCACTTGCAGGGATTGAGGCCGGCGATATTTTTACAAAATTAAAAGGGGAAAAGATTTATTCCTCAATCCCGATCTTTCAAGAAATCAAAGATTTTCCGGAGATCCCTTTGGTATTAACGGTCTTGAGAAATGGGGCCGAATTTGAAAAAACCATTGCCTTAGCGAAACCGATCGGAATGGACCAAGCGATGCTGGGGGTTCAATGGGATCCCATCACCTCCATCGTTCATTTAACTCCGTGGGATCAAGTCGCAGTGAGTATCGAGACGATGGGAAATATGTTTTCGGCTCTTTTTTCATCGAAATCTGATATTGGGCTACAACATATGAGTGGTCCCTTGGGGATTATGCGTTTGTACTACACCCTTTTCGAGTCGGAACATGGCTGGAAATATGCCCTCTGGTTCAGTGTTGTCCTCAATGTGAATCTCGCCCTGATGAATCTTTTGCCGATGCCGGTCTTGGATGGGGGGCATATCACGATTGCACTCATTGAACGAATTCGTGGAAAAGAGATTTCAGGCAAAGTGATTGGGTCGATTCAAACCGGTTGTGCGATTCTCTTGATGTCCTTCATGGCCTACGTCAGTTTTTTCGATGTCCAAGACTACGGGCCGGGAAAGAGTAAAACAAAAGCCCCCAAGACCATCGAATTCGCTCCCCCACAATAAACTAGCGACAAGCGTAAATTTAAGTCCTCGCATCCCCCCCTGGAGGGGTGAGCTCCCGCGAATCCCACATTTGTCGGCCTCGGATTTTCCAACCCCCTGGATTCGCAGGAGCTCACCCCTCCAGGGGAGAGAGAAGGAATGGGTAAAGTTTAAGGGCTTGTCGTCTTAAGCTCACTCTTCTACAGGAAAATAATGAGACCGATTCAGATTCGAAAATCACCGCATCATTCACAATACTATCGAGTCACCAGCGGAATTCATTTTTTGACGATCTGTACTCATCAGAGGAAAAAGATACTTCAGAACGAAGTATTTCACCAAACACTGCTCCAGCTTTGGATGGACTCGAATCATTGGATCGTCGGAAAATATGTCATATTACCGGATCATATTCACTTATTTACGAAGGCTTCAGGAAAATCATCGATGCCATTGAAGGACTGGGTGTATTATTGGAGAAGTCGTTTTGTTTATTCTCACTCGAATTCTGTTTCCAAACCTTTTTGGCAAAGAGACTTTTGGGATACACAGTTGAGACGAGCGGATTCGTATACTTCTAAATGGAGGTATGTAGAGAATAATCCGGTTCGTCATGGGTATGTTGAAAATTCAAGAGATTGGCCGTTTAAAGGGGAAATTTTCGTTTTTGAAAATCGATAGTAATGCTTGTTTTTTAATAGGTTTTTTTCTTTGTCTTTGCCCCTCCAGGGGAGAGAGTTAACGAGGTAACTTAAAGCGATTGAAAGATGATGGAATATGAGGGATTCGCGGGAGCTCACCCCTCCAGGGGGAGAGAGTTAACGAGGCAACTAAAAAGCCCCTTTAATGGAGAAGGAGATCCGTTTCTCCTCAGGAGCCCATTCCCGGTTTGCGTTACGAAGCCCCTCTTGCATTTTGAGATCGAAACGAAATTGAGCCGAAAAAGTCTCATTGATCTGATAGTGCGCTCCACTCCCGAGATGAAGTCGTTTATCCTGATTCATCAGATCTAGGCTCGGATCGCCACTTTCTTGATACTCGCTTTGAAAGAGAAGCCCCAACGATGAGCTAATCGGTTGATTCCATGTAGCATACCAAAGATTTGTTTCATGTATCGATAGATTCCGTTCGACCTCCATCTGACGATAACCGGTTTCCCAAAGACTGTTCTTGAGGAGCTTTCCTTTTACTCCAAAATCCTTTTGACGACTCTCGGAAAGAAGATTCTTCTCTTGAGCAATCGCATGCTCAGTTTGAGCGCTATAGCTGGTTTGAAGTGAAGTCGTCGAGAGAAGATTCCACTCCATACTGATTTTATTTTGATGCAAGTAGCGATCGCTCGAAACGGTCTCTGCCCAATAGGGAAGGAGAAGATTGTTTTCGTAAAACGCTTTAAGATGGGGAAATAGTTTTTGGCTGGCTTGAAATCCTGATCCGGGAAGCCGCCCTTTATTTTGACCGAGATTCATATTCAAGGAGGCATCCGTTGTCTCGGTTTTCAAAATTGTTTGACGATCCATGAGTAAGGGTCGATTCAACCGCTGTCGAATGACTTTATCAGGAGCGACCGCCACAGGGGAATTCGTCTGAACTTTTTCGACGGGCATCGAAAAAGTGATCAACAGACTTAAAAATAATATAACCTTTCCCATTTTCACAAAGATAATCGCCATGCGACGATTTGCAAGAAAGCTGCTTTATCCTAAAACCGGCAATCCATTTAACCACGGATAACACAGATACCACGAATGGAGGAGTTTATGAAAATGAATCTCTGTTTTTTCCTTCACCCACAAAGTCAAAGGGTAGTTTTTCCTAAACAATTGAAAATCCGCGTGATCCGCGTTTATTTGTACCCCCAACTTCCTCTGTACCAAAATTACTGGCACCTCCGGTGGTTTCACTTGTTCGTTTCACGAACCTTTTGTGGTTCCAACTGCTTTTTTAGGTTTATAATCGTGAACTGCTCGTTACTTGTGGAGTCTTTGTCCATAATCTCTGGTTCATCGCCCGAAAACAAAAGAAACTGTATTCTAAAAATGCATAAATCGGAATTCAATGCGATGTCAATATGAGTAGAAAATATTTTCATTGAGGAGATCTCCTTGGTTTTGGTCTTTAACCGATTTATGATCGATCTTTTTCTTTTACGAGGAGGTTGGATTTGATTTAATAAGCAGATGGCGACTTTCTCGAACATCTCCTCCTACCTCTTTGCGAATCTGACCGATCTTAAAGAGCTCCGGAGTCGGCTCATTTCTGAATGCAAAGAGCGACAGCTCAAAGGGTCGATCTTATTAAGCACCGAGGGAATTAATCTTTTCATCGCGGGAGCGCGTGCCGATGTCGATGCTGTGGTTGCCCTGATTCGAGCGGTTCCCGGTTTAGAGAAGCTGGCCCCCAAATATAGCGAGAGTGAGCATCAACCTTTTAATCGAATGCTCGTGCGTATCAAAAAAGAGATTATCTCCTTTGGTGTTGAGGGGATCAATCCAGCCAATCGAACTTCTCCTAAGCTTTCTGCAAAAGAGTTGAAACAGTGGCTGGATGAGGGCAAGCCCGTGACCTTGCTCGATACTCGCAATGATTACGAAATTAAACTGGGCACTTTCAAAGGGGCACTCCCGGCAGGGATTGGTCATTTTCGTCAATTTCCTGATGCGGTTCGTAAACTTCCTCCCGAAATGAAGGAGGCTCCGATCGTGATGTTTTGCACCGGTGGAATCCGCTGTGAAAAAGCGGGGCCCTTTATGGAGAGGGAGGGATTTAAACAGATCTTCCAACTCGACGGCGGTATTCTAAAATATTTTGAAGAGGTCGGGGGAGAGCATTATGACGGAGAATGTTTTGTCTTCGATCAACGTGTCGGAGTCGATCCGGCTCTCAACGAATCGGAGACGACTCAATGCTATGCCTGTCAGACCCCTTTAACAAAAGAGGAGCAAGAGGATCCCCGTTACGTCTATCCGCACAGTTGCCCCTATTGTTACAAAGCCCCTGAGGTGATCTTAGGAGAACGCCTCGCCGAATTGCAGAGCAAACTTCTCAAAGCAACGACTCCCTTGCCCGGCTCCATCCCTTACGAAAACCGCAGGCCGATGCAAGTTCCGGAGAAATTCGATGGAGCGGAGGTCGCCGATTTTCTTTACGGAATCTTAAAACATCAAACCCGTGAAGAATGGCAGGCCCTTTGCGAAGCCGGTCGTATTCTTGATGAAGAGGGAAAACCGGTCGCCGCGACTGATCAAGTCAAAGCAAAGAAACGCCTCTATCATCTCCAGCCCAATCTTGTCGAACCTCCCGTGAATGCCGCAGTTCAATTTATCTATGAAGATGAGGCGATCCTCGTTCTTTTGAAACCGGCCCCTCTTCCAGTCCATGCCTGTGGACGCTATAATCGTAATACTCTCGATTACATGATCAGCCTCATCTATCCGTTGCGAAAAATTCGTGCCGCACATCGGATCGATGCGAACACCACAGGGATCATGGTCATGACGAAAGCCCGTCGATTCGCTGCGGTTCTCCAGCCGCAATTTGCACGGGGGGAGGTCGAAAAAAGTTATCTCGTCAAAGTTCAAGGGAGTCCTCAAGAGGATCGATTTGTGATCGATCTTCCGATCTCCGTTGAACCGGGTGAAGTCGGAACCCGGGAGGCCGATCTTGAAAATGGATTGCCGGCCCGAACGGAGTTCGAAGTCATTGAGAGGAAGTCTGACGGAACGACGCTTCTCATCGCAAAACCGTTAACCGGTCGAACGAATCAAATTCGAGTCCATCTTTGGGAAATGGGAATGCCTGTTTTTGGTGACCCGGTTTATTTATCAGGAAGAAAGCTCGGAACCACCCAAACCAATGCCATCGCCGATGCCCCCCTCTGTCTTCACTCTTGGAAAATCGCCTTTACCCATCCGATGACGAAGAGAAGAGTCTCCTTCGAGAGCGAAAAACCACTTTGGGCGAACTGAAATAGTCCCTCACTGTTTGAATTCTTCGCAAAATGGTTTCATTAGAGATAAATCCTTGGTTTCGGTCTTTGACCGATTTATGAGATTATTAGCTAAAGAAACTTGAGGTTTGCTGACTCTTTGCGGAGGCACTATCGAGACCGGCAAATTGATTTTTGAGGTAGACCTCTTCTGCAGCAACGCGGATTTTAATACGTTCGATTTCGTCATCCATCCGCTTTTTCTCTTCTGTAATTGAATTTTGACGAACTGCAAGAGCCCCTGTCCCAGCGTCAGCGTACGAATCAACAATTCCGCCGAGACGATAAGCCAACCCAGTGCTGGCGTTCGTAAACAGATCGATGACTTCGTCTGAATGGTCTTGGAGAGCCGCAAGCAGTTTACTCGAATCGGAAAGAGTTAAGGTATTATCCGAAGCATTTCCTACAATTCCTAAATCTTCAAGCATTCGAATGGTTCCCGTACTGCGGATTTGAGTGGTGGTAGAATTTCGAAGGGTCGTTGGGAGAAAGGTCACCGTCGAGTCATTGGCCAAAAGACCATTTTGAGTTAAATCACTCGTATTAATCTTTACATAACTCTTAATCAAATTTTGCGCGGAGTTGTATTGATTTACAAAATCATCAATTGCTTTCTTGATGGTAGCCGTATCAGGAGCGACATCAATCGTAACCGTTCCCGTTGCGATCGCAGTGACAGTGAGGCCAGTGATTCCCAACTCCGAAGCCGTGAGGGTTTGGTCTTCGCTTTGTCGTACCGTGGCGTCATCGCCGACTGTAAATTTCGTCGAATTTCCAAGGGTAATGGAACTGTCCGTACTTTTGATGCGCAGTGCCGTTGCAATATTACTTGTTCCATCCGAAACCGTAATATTTTGCGAGCCGCGATTCTTACTCGTGAGGACTACGCGATCGGTATAGTTGTCGTAAGTGGCGATTACCCCTGCAGAGCTATTGGTAATGTTACTTAAAACGGTGGAGAGCGAATCGGAGGTACTATAGCTGACGGAGATCCCATTGACTGAAAAAGTACCAGAGCTCAACGCTGTCCCACTGCGCAAATCACTGGAGGTAAATGCGGTGGTGGAGGTAAGTCGACCAACGCCACTGGAGGAGGTGACGGCCCCTGTCCCATTATTAAAAAGTTGTGCCTGTTGAAGAAAATCACTGGTATCCGCTCCGCTTCCTAAAAGAATCGTTGAGCCAGAAGAAAGAGAAAACTTACCTGTAGAAGCGTCGTAAGCCGCAGTCACTCCAGAGACCGCATTCATTTTCGTGAGGAGGGAACTGATGGTTTCTCCAGCACTGAGAGTGACGGTGCTATTGTTAATGGTAAACGTTTCCCCGGTGTAATCAGTTGTCCCGAGAACTTTGGAGATATCAGCCCCAACGGCGGGAACAGAGGAGAGCTTAGTATCAACATAGGAGCCAGAGATCGCCCCCCCTTTGATAATTGAATTTGAGGCGACTTGGGTGATATTAATCACCGTCGCACTTGTCGGGGCGGTATAATCGACAGAGACTGCTGCAATATCGCCGTCGGAGCTTTTTGCCGCCTTGCCGCTGTAAATCGCAGAATCGTTTAACGTCGTGAGCTTTGTCTTTAAGGAGGCGAGACTGGTTTGGACAAAATTAAAGGCCCCGGATTGTTCGGTCAGTTTGGCTTTACTGTTTTCGAGATTGGCAGCTGGCTGCAAACTCAACTGAGTTAATTGCTGAATGAGACTCGAAGAATCGAGCCCTGAAAAAAATCCACCTAGACTAACACTCATTTCAACACCTCCTGTGCATGTTATCGGTTCGAAACCTTATAAAGTTGAGCTTTATTTGACCCCATCCTTAAGGTCATACCAAAAGATAGCGTTGGTCCTCTTTAAATTCAAGTCTTTTTACTTAAAAATAAGGATTTATCTGAGGGATCGGTTTAAAATACCTAATCCAAAAAAGGGGCAAAATCATAACCAAGTCATCAAGGCCTATCAAGGAGTCTGAAAATCGGAGAATGGCCGAAAAATAATTATAAAACCCAACTTGGTTATTTGTGTTAAGCGTTATTTTTGAACGAGTTAAAGAGTATTTGGATTGCTTTGTTAAGAAGTTTTGAAATCATAGAGCCGTGGTTATGTCCGCAACCACACTACATCTAGTGGTTCATCAATCTAAGAGCCAATTCGCTAGTAGGTCAGAGATCGTATCGATTTTAGACCAAGTGCGGCAGCCTGCTGTTTTTGAATTTCAAAAATATTGAGACCGAAGGAATGAAAGAGGAACTCATTTTAGAGGCGGGAAAGATCGAAAAGACCTATTGGAAGGATCTATGGAGATATCGCGAACTTTTCCTATTTTTGGCCTGGCGAGATATTTTAGTTCGTTATAAACAGACAGCGATCGGTGTCATTTGGGCGCTTTTGAGACCTTTTTTAAGTATGGTTATTTTTTCGATCGTTTTCGGGAAAATAGCCGGTTTTTCGAAAGAGGGGGTCCCTTATCCTCTGGTGATCTATGCCGCGCTACTCCCTTGGCAATTTTTTGCCAATACCTTCATGGATTCAAGTACGAGTTTGATCGGAAATGCCGGAATGATCTCAAAAGTTTATTTTCCACGACTCACGATTCCGATGAGCTCCGCGGTTGTTGGGCTCGTTGATTTAGCGATTTCATTTTCGATTCTTCTCGGGCTCATGGTTTGGTACCAGTGGATGCCCTCGGTTTACATTTTGTTACTTCCTCTATTTATTTTAGCCGCCCTTTTTTTAGCACTAGGAGCAGGGATTTGGGTCGCGGCCTTGACCGTTCGCTATCGAGATTTCCGGATTATCGTTCCCTTTATTGTTCAAATGGGACTTTATGTTTCACCGGTCGGCTATCCCTCTGAATCCGTGCCTGAAAAGTGGAGACTCCTTTACTCCTTAAATCCGATGGTAGGAGTGATTGATGGATTTCGATGGGCAATTCTTGGAAAAGCAACGCCGATCTATTGGCCGGGGTTTTGCCTTTCAATGGTTTTTGTTCTATTGATATTATGGACGGGAATAAGATACTTTCGCTCCACAGAAAAAACCTTTGCCGATATTATTTAAAAACAACCAATGGAAATATGACACATTCACAAACCTATCTTAAACAAGTTTCAGAAATTGCAGGAAAAATTGATGCCGAGGCGATGGAGAATCTCGCCTTAGAGCTCGTCGCATTACGGGAACGGAATGGGCGACTCTTTTTTCTAGGAGTCGGAGGAAGTGCTGCAAACTGCGGCCATGCCGTGAACGATTTCCGTAAATTGGCAGGAATTGAAACCTATGCCCCGACCGATAACGTTGCTGAATTGACCGCAAGAACGAATGATGAAGGATGGGAGACCGTCTTTGCTGCGTGGCTCAGAACGAGCCGTGCAAATGAAAAGGATGCGGTTTTTATTCTTTCCGTCGGCGGCGGAAATTTAGAGAAGAATGTTAGCCCGAATCTAGTCAGAGCCCTTGAAGAGGCAAAGAAGCGGGGAGTGAAAATTTTTGGAATCGTTGGTCGTGATGGAGGCTATACAAAACAAGTCGGCGATATTGTGATTGTTGTTCCTACGGTCGACCCTTCGACGATTACCCCTCATGCCGAATCATTTCAAGCGAACATCTGGCACGGATTGGTCTGTCACCCCAAAGTCATGATCCAAGAGAATAAATGGGAATCTTTAAAATAAGAATTTTAAAGATGATAACGACAGACGTCGTTTAGTTAAAACCATTTTAAATTTGAAGATCAGAAACCTAAAAAAAATTATATTTCGATAAGTGAAAATCAGAGAAGATGCGTGGTTTAAATTGAATTTCTTTGGCGTTTTCCTGCCCCGTACTCCTTGTCGGGGTTGCCTTTCACTTGGCGGTTAATCACTCCTCATGCCTTCTCGCCCTTGCATCTTTCTCGACCGAGATGGAGTTCTCAACAAATCGATTGTTCGAGAGGGAAAACCGTATCCCCCTCGGGAGTTTAAAGAATTTGAGTGGATTCCAGGAGTCATCGAACTTTGTTTAAGCTTTAAAAAAGCCGGATATCTCTTGGTCGTCGTGACGAATCAACCGGATATCACAACCAAACTGACGACTTGGAAAGCAGTCCATCAAATTCATGCGGAACTTTTAAAGCAGATCCCCTTTAATGCGATTAAGGTATGTACCGATTTAGAGGAAACGAGTTCTCATAAAAAACCAAATCCCGGGATGTTACTTGAAGCGGCTCAGGAATTGGGAGTCGACCTTTCGATCTCATGGATGATCGGGGATCGATGGCGGGATATCGGAGCCGGTAAAAATGCCGGCTGTAAAACAATTTGGATCGATTGTGGATATCAGGAAAAGAGTCCTGAAAATCCAGACTTTACAGTGAAGTCGATGCAAGAAGCTGCTGATCTTATTTTGGGGAGGGGTTAACCGCCAAATTAAAGACAAAATACGCTAATAAAAACGAGGAACCACAAAAGGTTCGTAAAACGATTTGAATTTTATAAGCGAAGATTAGTGATCCGTCAGCTGACGGATAAGCGGTTAAATTGTATTTCTTTTCTTGGCAAATTTTGCTTTAACTTGGAGGTTAATCCCTCATTGAATTAAAATGGAGCATCGATGAACGAAAAAATCAAAAACTTAAAAATCAAACTTTTTGCCGATGGGGCAGAGATCGAGGTCATTCGAGAAATGGCAAAAAATCCGTTAATTAAAGGATTTACCACGAATCCGACCCTAATGCGTAAAGCCGGCCTTGAGGATTATGTCGGATTTTCAAAGAAGGTTATCGAAATGATCCCCGATTATCCGCTTTCTCTGGAAGTTTTTTCAGATGACTTTTCGGAAATGGAGATTCAAGCGAAAGAGATCGCATCATGGGGGAAAAACGTTTTTGTCAAAATTCCGATTACGAATACCAAGGGAGAGTTTTGCGGCGATTTAGTCAAGAGATTGGCAGGCTCCGGGATTCAGGTCAATGTCACGGCGATGATGACGATGGAACAAACGGAGCGGATTCTCACTTGTTTAAATCCAGAAGTCAGGAGCAATATCTCGATTTTTGCCGGCAGAATTGCGGATACAGGAATCGATCCGCTTCCGCTCATGCGTGAAGTCATGGCTGCAGTGAAATCAAATCCGAAGTGCGAGCTCATCTGGGCAAGCCCTCGGGAGCTTCTCAATGTCTTTCACGCAGAGTCGGTGGGATGTCATATTATCACGGCAACGACCGATATTTTGAAAAAGCTTTCATTAGTAGGTAAAGACCTAGAGGAATATTCCTTGGATACGGTGAAAATGTTTTATAATGATGCGACAAGTGCCGGGTATAAGATTTGAGTCATTACCCGTTTTTAATCCATTAATCCATTAATTTAATAAACAAGTAAAAAAGAAATCGAAAGGATCATGAGTATGGCAAAGAAAGTGTTGGTAACAGGAGGAGCGGGGTATAAAGGAGCAATTTTAGTTCCGAAGCTTTTGAAAAAGGGATATGAAGTCGTGGTCTATGACCTCATGCTTTTTGGAAGTCATGGGCTTGTTCCTCAAAAGGGGTTGACGATCATCGAAGCGGATATTCGTGATACCGCAAAATATGCAGAAGCGGTTAAAGGATGTGATTCAGTGATTCACATGGCCTGTATCTCCAACGATCCGAGTTTCGAGCTCGATTCAAATCTCAGCAAGACGATGAACTACGACTGTTTTGAGCCTCTTGTTCTCGCCAGCAAGGCTGCTGGGGTCAAACGATTTGTGAATGTTTCCAGTAGCTCCGTCTACGGCGTCAGCGAGGCTCCCGAGGTCACTGAAGAGCATCCGTTGATTCCGTTGACTGATTATAATAAATTTAAAGGAATGTGTGAGCCGCTTCTTTGGAAACATCAAAGTCCAGAATTTGTTTGTGTCACCATTCGCCCAGCAACTGTCTGTGGTTATTCTCCTCGATTGAGAATGGATCTCACCGTTAATATTCTCACTAATCATGCTTATAATAATAAGAAAATCACTGTTTTCGGGGGCGATCAAAAGCGTCCGAATATTCATATCGAAGATGTGACCGATCTCTACGTCGAACTTCTTGAAATGCCGGCCGAGAAAATCGCTGGCGAAACATTCAATGCAGGATATGAAAACTTCACCGTTTCTCAACTTGCGGAATTTGTGAAAAAAGTGGTTGAGGAGGAGTTCCCTGAAAAAGCGCCGATTGAGATTGTGACAACAAGCTCCGATGATAAGCGTTCCTACCATGTAACTTCCCGTAAGATTACTGAAAAATTAGGATGGAAGCCGAAGCATAACATTGAAGATGCCGTTCGTGATCTTTGCAAAGCCTTCCGCGAGGGAAAAATCCCGAACAGCATGACGGACGAACATTATTTCAATGTGAAATCGGTCAAAGCCCTTAACTTGAAATAAAAAAGAGTCTTAACCGCCAAGTTAAAGACAAGCCCGACAAGGAGTACGGGGCAGGAAAACGTCAAATAAATAAATACAATTTAACCGCTTATCTTCACTAATCGTCACTTATAAAATTTAAATCGTTTTTACGATCCTTTTGGCGGGTAATCCCTCCTTTCCTCTATGAATTCTAAACCTATTGCAGTCGTTACCGGCGGGGCCGGATTTATCGGAAGTCATACCGTTGATCTCCTCGTCAATGAGGGCTACCGGGTTCATGTCATCGATAATCTCTATGGCGGTCGCCTCGAAAACTTAGCTCAACATGCTAAAAATTCTGAGGTTGTCGTTGAGACACGGGATATTCGTGGAGTGACTCCAGAAGACTCTCTTTTTAAGGGAGCCAAATACGTGTTTCATTTCGCGGGGATCGGAGACATTGTGCCTTCGATCGAAAAACCGATCGAGTACATGGAAACGAACGCGATGGGGACGGTGAGAGTGTTAGAGGCGGCGCGCTTTTCAGGAATTGAGAAGTTCGTTTATGCTGCCTCCTCTTCTTGTTACGGATTAGCCGATGTTCCGACAAAGGAATCGGCACCGATTCAACCTCATTACCCTTACGCTTTAAGTAAATATCAAGGAGAACAAGCGGTCTTCCATTGGGGAGAGGTCTACAAACTCCCTGTGAATGCGGTGCGTATTTTTAATGCTTATGGAACCCGTTCCAGAACCTCAGGAGCCTATGGGGCTGTCTTTGGGGTCTTTCTCGCTCAAAAAATTGCCGGGAAACCGTTTACGGTCGTTGGAGATGGCTCTCAACGTCGAGATTTTGTCTATGTGACCGATGTGGCACGCGCCTTTTATGCGGCTGCAACAAAGGGAAAATCAGGAGAGTTTTACAATCTAGGAGCAGGAAATCCACAATCGGTAAATCGACTCGTCGAACTTCTTGGCGGAGAGGTGGTCTATGTTCCGAAACGTCCCGGAGAACCGGATTGCACTTGGGCAGAGATTACTAAAATCACAAATGAACTCGGCTGGAAACCACTCGTGAGTTTTGAAGAGGGGGTCGGTGAGATGGTAAAGAATATTCAGTACTGGAAAGAGGCCCCCGTCTGGGACCCCGCCTCGATCCAAAAAGCAACGAAAACGTGGTTCGACTTTCTACAGAAGTAAGAAGAATTAACAGGGATTGACAGGATGAACAGGATTACTGTTTATGCAGCACGAAGAGATTACAAAAGTTGTTTTAGAAAGTGCATTCGAGGTTGTGAAAGAGTTGGGAAGCGGTTTTTTAGAGTCGGTATATGAGAAATCTTTGGCAATAGTACTTGAGGAAAAGGGACTCAAGACCCAATGCCAACACCCAATAAAAGTTTTATTTCGAGGCAGAGAAGTTGGACAGTTCTATGCAGATATACTTGTGAATCAAAAAGTAATTGTAGAGTTAAAATCTGTAAAATCACTTATCCCTGAGCATTATGCGCAGGTAATTCATTATTTAAAAGCAACCGGCTTTGATATTGGACTTATTATTAATTTCGGAAATCAAAAACTTGAATATAGACGTTTTACGAGAACAAAATGAATTTAAATCCTATCCACCCTGTCAATCCCTGTAAATAGAGTATTTTATGGCAACTAAAAACAATAGCTACGAACGTAAGATTAAAACCCGTGAGGAACTCATCGAGGCGATCGGACCTCGTCCTCGAAATAAAAAAGTCATCATGTGCCATGGGACTTTTGATCTGGTTCATCCAGGGCATATCCGTCATTTGATGTATGCCAAAAGTAAGGCCGATATTCTGATCGCAAGTCTGACGAGCGATCCGCATATCAAAAAAGCCGATTACCGTCCTTTTGTTCCCCAAGATCTTCGTGCCATGAATTTGGCCGCCTTGGAGATGGTTGATTATGTCATTGTTGATGGAAATGAAACTCCATTGGAAAACCTTGCCGCTATTCAGCCAGATTTTTTTGCGAAAGGCTACGAATACGGAAAAGAAGGCCTTCATCCGAAAACGCAAGAAGAGGTGAATGTTTTAGAAAGTTACGGTGGGGAGGTTCTTTTTACTCCTGGAGATATCGTTTATTCCTCCTCTTTCGTGATTGAAAATAATCCCCCGAATTTGACCGCTGAAAAGCTCCAGATTTTAATGCAAGGGGAGGGAATCACTTTCGATGATTTAAAGAATGCGCTAGGGTCAATGAAAGGGGTTCGGGTTCATGTTGTTGGAGATACCATCGTTGATACTTATACTTATTGTACTTTAATTGGGGGAATGACAAAAACGCCGACCTTTAGTCTCCGGTATGACCATCACAAAGATTACGTCGGCGGCGCGGGAATTGTGGCGAAACATCTTTGTAAGGCAGGAGCTGAGGTCCGCTTCACAACGGTCTTAGGCGATGATGAACTTAAGAATTATGTACTGAAAGATCTTCAAGAGTATGGAGTCAAATGTAATGCCGTCATTGATCCGACAAGACCGACGACGCAAAAAAATGTTTTTACCGCTTCAAACTATCGAATGTTAAAAGTCGATAAACTCGATAACCGGTCTATATCCGACAAAATCCTCAAGAAATTTAAAGAGGAAATTTCCTCTTCAGAAGAGGATATTATTGTTTTTAGTGATTTTAGACATGGCATCTTTAATCAACGCACTATTGCCGATATGATCGCCGCAATCCCAGAAAAGATATTAAAAGTTGCCGATAGTCAGGTCGCTAGCCGCTGGGGAAATATTTTAGATTTTCAAAATTTCGATTTAATTACCCCCAATGAAAAAGAGGCACGATTCTCTTTAGGAGACCAAGACTCTACCGTCCGTCCGCTCGCGATGGATCTCTTTATTAAATCAAAGTGCAAACTATTGATCTTAAAATTAGGAGAGCGTGGGTCGATTACGTATCGAGCCCCAAGTCCGGAAGCGCGATCCTTTTTCATTCTCGATAGCTTTACCAAAAACGTTGTTGATGCCGTTGGTTCAGGAGATGCCTTTCTCTCCTACGCCTCGCTTGCTTTTTTCAAAACGCAAAACTCGGTGATCGCATCGATTCTCGGAGCGATGGCCGCCGCCGCCGCGTGCGAAAATGAGGGAAACATTCCGGTCTCTCCTGATGATGTGATGAAAAAAATTCAGAAATTCGAAAAAGAGATAAGATACGAATAAATTTATCTCAAAGCAGATAAATTTATGAATTTTAAAGCGCCAAGATAAAGGCAAAGAACTTTCATTATTATAAAATTCAAAAAACAAAAAAACGTATTTCAACTTGGTATTTTCTTTGTCTTAATAACTCATGCAGATGTAAATAATGAATTACACGAATCCTTAATTTCACGATCGAGTTTAAATCAATGTTGATGACTTCGCCGCCCAACTCAGTCAGGTTGCATCCTGCAACCACCGATCTTTCGAACGGTTCTTGTTTTTTGTTCCCAACAAAAAACAATGGCGGTTAATCCCTTATGAAAGTGGTTGTCATCGGCTACGGAGTTCAAGGCAAGAAGCGGAAGCGGATTGCGGGAGCGGATTGTATCGGGATTGTTGATCCGGTTTCGCCAGAGGCTGATTGGAAGAGCATCGATGAGGTTCCCTTTGAAAAGTTTGATGCCGCTTTGGTTTCTGTTCCAGACGATGCGAAATTGCCGATTTTGGAGAAGCTTCTCAGCGCAGGAAAACACCTCTTGGTTGAAAAGCCCCTTTTAGGAACTGCCGAGGAATTATTAAAGCTAGAGACTATTTCAAAAAAGAACGGGGCGATCTGTTACACCGCTTATAATCATCGATTCGAACCCCATATGATGCGAGTGAAAAGCGAGATCGATACGGGTTGGTTAGGAAAAATATATTCGGCGCGATTTTTCTATGGGAATGGAACCGCGCGGGATGTACGAAATTCAGCGTGGCGAGATCAAGGGTGGGGAGTGATTGGAGATCTCGGATCACATCTTTTAGATTGGACGGATTACCTCTTTGGAAAAGAGGGCTGGGCACCAAAAACAGTTGAGACCTATCGACATGAGAATAAAGCTCCTGATCACGCCATTTTTCATTTAGAGGGAGAGATCGAGCTCCACTACGAGATGACGATGCTTTCATGGAGAAATACCTTTCGATTCGATCTCTTTGCGGAGAATGGAACGCTTCATATCGATTGCCTGTGTAAGTGGGGACCCAGCATTTTTACGAAGCGCGAACGGGTGTTGCCAAGTGGACGACCGAAAGAGACGCAGGAGACTTTGGAGTGTTCTGATCCGACCTGGGAAGCGGAATACAACCACTTTCAGAAATTATGTGAGAAACCGCCACAGGATTTATCAACCGACCGCTGGATCTATTTGACACTAGAAAAGCTCACAAAGACAGTTTAACCGCTGATCTTCACTAATTTTCACTAATCTGTCTTATGAGTAATTTAGGTTATGAAGTAATGAGCGCAGCGTTTGAGGTTTATAATCATTTAGGGAGTGGCTTGTTAGAAGAAATTTATCAAGAAAGTTTAGAAATTGAGTTAAGCGTAAGAAATATTTCATTTTCACCGAAAAAAGAATTAAACGTTTATTATAAAGGGCGTGAGTTAAAAAAGAAATATCAGCCCGATCTTCTTGTTGAAGAAAGTATCGTGATAGAACTCAAGGCTGTTAACGAATTAGCTAAAGAGCATGAGGCACAATTGCTTAATTATATGCGAATTTCAAAAATCAGTATCGGCTACTTAATCAATTTCGCCCATAAGGATGATCTCCAGTGGAAGCGATTTGTCGTCAGTGACCATAAGCTATCGCAAAATATGGCCTCTTTTAAATGTTAAATTTTCTTCGAATTTAAGATCAGCGAAGATTAGTGCAGATTAGTGGTTTCCTCATGAAAATTGGTTTTGCAGGTCTCACCCATCTCGGGATTCATTACAGTCTCGCTTCGGCAGAGCGCGGATTTGAGACGGTGGCGTTTCATCCCGATCAGGAGCTTGTCGATCATCTTACAAAGGGTCTCTTTCCTGTTTCTGAACCAGGACTTGATGAACTCTGGCAGAAATCAAAGCAATCGATTCGATACGTTTCTCAAGCTCAGGAACTTAATTCCTGCTCCGTTGTTTTTGTTGCTATCGATGTGATTACCGATGAGGAGAATCGTGTCGATCTTAGGCCGTTGAATGAGCTTTTAGAGATTGTCGTGGATGCAATGGAGCCGAATGCGACCTTGGTGATCATGAGTCAGGTTCAACCAGGGTTCATGAAGAGGCTTTTGGGGCGCTGGCCAAATTTTAAAGGGGGGATTTTCTACCAAGTTGAAACCTTAGCTTTTGGAACGGCGGTGGAGAGGGCGACGAAGCCGGAACGCTATATTATCGGTGCCCCAGAAGCACATCGTTCCATTGAAAAATTACCCGTGGAGTATCGTCAGTGGCTCGAGTCATTCGGCTGCCCACTGTTATTAATGCGTTATGAAAGTGCAGAACTTGCCAAGATTGCGATCAATCAATATCTGATCGCATCTGTGACGGTCACGAATACATTGGCCGCCATTTGTGAAAATCAAGGGGCGAATTGGCAAGAGATTGTTCCTGCATTGAGACTCGATCGTCGAATTGGGCCTTATGCCTATTTACAACCAGGTCTTGGTATTGCGGGGGGAAATCTAGAACGAGATCTTGTTGCTGTTCGTCAAATGGCATCAAAGGGAGAAACGGATGAATCCTTTCCGATAGCGGCACAGAAAAATAGTCAGTTTTCTGCCGATTGGGCGCTTCGAGAGCTCATAAAAAGAGGGTTAAATGAAGCGGGGAAAACGATTGCGGTATTGGGACTCGCTTACAAAATTGATACCCATTCCGTAAAAAATTCTCCGGCTCTTCGGCTTTTGAAAACTCTTGAAGCTCCACAAAAAAAGGGATGGGATCCACAAGTCAAATTGAATCCGGAATGGGAATTAAAGAATTACTCCTATTGCTCCTCCGCAGGAGAAACGTTAATTGATGTCGATGCGGTGGTCGTCATGACTCCTTGGAAGGAATTTGCCTTTCTCGGAGAAAAAGAGTTAATTTCGATGCGAGGTAAATGCGTGATCGATCCGATGGGAATATGGGAAAAACAAGAGCTAGGGAGTCGAGGATTTGATTACGCCCGTATGGGACTAGGAAAAGAAGATCGGTAACCACCAAGGGAAAGGTAAAAAACGCCAAGTTTAAATTAAAAAAGGAAAAAAATGAAAACATACGTCGTAATGGGTGGAGGGGGCTCCTTTGGAGTTCATGCAGCAAAATATTTATTGGATCATGCAAATCCTAAGAAGGTTATTTCGATTGGAAGAAATTCCGAAAAACCGGAACCGTTTACTCTCAATGTAGGAAAGGGAGATCCCCGTTATGAATATCATCAAATTCATTTAAATTACGAACAGGATCGATTGTTCGAGCTTCTCGACAAAGAAAAACCGGAGGTTATCGTGAGCTTTGCAGCCCAAGGAGAGGGTGCTGTCTCTTGGAAAAATTCCTGGAGATTTTTTGAAACGAATTGCGTTGCCCTTGTTAAAATGACCGAAGATTTAATGAAGCGTGACTATATGGAACGTTTTATTCAAATTGGAACTTCGGAATTGTATGGATCGGTCGATACCGCTTCAACGGAAGAGACCCCGATTCGTCCGACAAGCCCCTATGCGGCCTCAAAAGCGGCTTTCGATCTTTACTTAATTTCAGTCGCGAATGTTTTGAAATTTAGAATGAATATTATTCGCCCTTCAAATGCCTACGGCCCAGGACAACTTTTGCACCGCGTTATTCCACGTGCGATTGTCTGTGGATTGACCGGACAGAAGCTGCCGCTTCAAGGAGGAGGACGTGCCAAGAAATCGTATATTCACGCGCGTGATTTAGGACGTGCGATTCATCTCGTTTCGGAAAAGGCTCCGTTAGGAACTGTTTATAATGCAGGGCCCAAAGAGCCTACCGCTATCCGTGAACTCGTCGAAATGGTCGCTAAAGTCATGGGGATCCCGTTTGAGCAACTTTGTGAAATGACTGGGGATCGATTGGGACAAGATTCGCAGTACTGGCTCGATAGCAGTGCGATTAAGAAAGATGTCGGTTGGGAGCCTGAGATTACATTGGAAGAGGGAATTCGTGAGACGGTCGAATGGGCAAAGAAATATAAAGAGGTCTTGAAGGATTGGAGTCAAGGCTACGTGCTTCGTGCCTAGTGTAGATTTCGTTTTAAATTCCTCTCTCCATGCATTCCTTAGAGATTTCTTTATTTCCCATCAAGTAGTGAAACTAATATGATTGTGCATTTAAATCAAACAGACTGCCCGCCTAAGCGGGTGGTCTGTTTGGGTGCCCATGGATTTATCGGGGCAAAATTTGTCGAATTCATTAAATCTCAAGGAATCGATTGTATTGGCTTTGGCTATCCTGAATTGGATTTAACAAAGCCGGAAAGTGTCGATTTACTCGTTCGGGAAATTCGCAGTGATGACAGTGTAATTATGTTCTCGGCCTTAACACCTGATAAAGGAAAAGGGTATAGGATATTTTTTCAGAATATGAAAATGATCGAGCATGTTGCTCACGTTGTTGAAAAAACATCACTGGCGCATTTTACTTATATGAGTACCGATGCGATCTATGCTGAAGGCGATGATGTACTTCACGAGAAAAGTCCTTGCGATCCCGCTGATTTTTATGCGCTGATGCATTACAGTCGTGAGAAAATGATCCAGGGATTCATGCAACAACTGAATAAGCCGTTGGTTATTTTAAGGATGTGTGCCGTTTTTGGGATTGGAGATACGCATGGGGCTTACGGACCTAACCGATTTGTAAAAACGGCAGTCCTAGAGAAAAAAATTAAGCTTTTTGGTGAGGGAGAGGAGATTCGAGATCATCTCTGGGTTGAGGACGCGATTCAGTGGATTGCGAGTGCGGTTCAAAAGAAAAGCAGTGGGATTTGTAATTTAGTTTCTGGACAAGGCCGCTCTTTTTTAGAGGTCGCTCAAATCATTCAAAGGCTTTGTCCCCATGAAGTGGCGTTGGAGAAGCTCCCAAGGCAAATACCTATCATCCATAAGCGATACGAGGATCGCGTCGTCAGAACTGCTTTTCTAGAAAGAGCCCCCACCTCCTTTGAAAAAGTCATTCATTCTATGATTCAATTCGAACTTGAACAAACCAAACGAAATCAATAACCGCGAATGGCATTTTTAAATTTTATCTCCGGTATTCATCAGGCAACCGCACGGAACTATCTTTTAAGAGTGACGGAATGCGATAAGGCAGAGGCCTCAAAGATTGCAAAAGAGTTTGGAAAAGATTATTTCGATGGGGATCGAAAGCATGGATACGGCGGATATCGATACGACGGTCGATGGGTCCCCTTTGCAAAAAAATTGATCGAGCATTACAATCTTAAGCCAGGGGATCGTGTTCTGGATATTGGCTGTGGAAAAGGGTTTTTGGTACATGATCTTCGAACTGAACTTCCAGGACTTGAAGTAACAGGAGTCGATATTTCCGCTTATGCGATTGAAAATTCAATGGAACCGGTAAAGGAGTTCCTTCTAGTCGGCAATGCAACAAAACTTCCTTTTGAATCCCGGCAATTTGACTTAGTCCTTGCGATTAATACGCTGCATAATTTACAGCTTCCTGAATTAGAGCAGGCATTTAAGGAAATCGAGAGAGTCGGGAAAAATAATAAATTTATTGTTGTTGATGGCTATCGTAACGAGAGAGAGAAAATGAATCTCATGTACTGGCAATTGACCTGTGAATGTTTTTACACCCCCCAAGAGTGGGAATGGATATTTCAAAAAACTGGATATTCGGGCGACTACGATTTAGTCTGCTTTGAGTAACCGAGAGTAACCCAAGGATCATTATGCATCTCATCACAAGACAAACATGCCGAGTCTGCGGATCAAAGGCCTTGACGCCGGTGATCACGCTTGGAAAACAGCACCTTCAAGGCTCTTTTGTAAAGCCTGGTGAAATTGATCCTCCGCTGAGACAAATAGAACTTTCACTTGTTCGATGTGATCCCACTCGTGACGAAAAGGCCTGTGGGCTGGTGCAAATGGAACATACGGTTCCTCCGGCAGTGCTCTACTCGAACTATTGGTATCGTTCCGGAACGAATCAAACGATGAAGAACCATTTAAAAGGGATTGTCGAATCTGCATTGGAGAGACACCCGATTCAAAAGGGAATGGTGTTGGATATTGGATGTAACGATGGGACGTTATTGCGCTCCTATCCTCAGGGAATCGAAAAGTATGGGGTCGATCCGTCCGATGTCGGTCAAAGCGGAGTGGGCGAATATACAGTCGTTCAAGATATCTTTCCCTCCTCAGAGCTGACAAAACTAATCGGCACCAAGAAATTTGAGATTATTACCTCAATCGCGATGTTTTACGATCTCGAAGATCCTGTCGGATTCGTAAAATCGATTCGAGACCACCTTGCTGAGGAGGGCCTTTGGATCTTTGAAATGTCTTACATGCCGTTGATGCTGAAGCAGAACTCTTACGACACGATCTGCCACGAACATCTGGAGTATTATCACCTCGCCGTTTTGGAAAACATTTTAAAATTAGCGGGAATGAAAATTGTTGATGCCACGCTCAATGAGATTAACGGAGGGAGTATCCGTTGCTATGCAATGCATCAAAATAGTTTCAAATATAAAAATGAAGAGGCCATGGCGCGAATCCGCGAACTGCGCCGTCAGGAATTTGATCTGGAATTAGATACCGATAAACCATTTAAAAATTTCCAAGATCGGATTAATGTCCACCGTGAGGAACTCAATGAACTTCTTAAGGGGTTGAAACGAGAAGGTAAAAAAATTCATATTTATGGAGCCTCCACAAAAGGGAATACGATTCTTCAATGGTGTGGGATTGACCATCGGATCATCGATTGCGCTGCTGAACGGAATCCTGATAAATATGGGGCGATCACTTTGGGAACCGATATTCCGATCGTCAGTGAGGCCGATTCACGGGCGCTCAAGCCCGATTATTATCTTGTTTTACCTTGGCATTTCCAAGAAGAGTTTATCCAGCGAGAGGCGGCGACGATTAAAGCAGGGACTTCGATGATCTTCCCACTTCCTCATGTGAGAATCGTGACTGCGGCAGACCTATAAGAGATTTAACCGCCAAAAGGATCGTGAAAACGATTAGCCACTAACAGCAGCGCTGCTTGTAATTTTAGCTCGGAGGGTTGAAGGGGAGCAATATAAAGGCAACCCCGACAAGGGGTACGGGGCAGGAAAACGCCAAGAAAAAACCATTTTAAACCACTGATTCTCACTTATTGGCGCTTATCAATACAACCAAATCTTCGATTTGCAAAAAAACCAAAAATCAGAGGTATTTTTCCTTTTTTCCTGCCTTCCCTATTCAAAAGGTATTGTGGTTTAATCGTATTTCTTTGATGACGTTTATTGATCGGGCTTGGCGATAAATTTTATGTCGATTTCATTGATCATTGGTGCAGGAGGTCAGGACGGGCGACTTTTGGTCGATTTACTCAACGAGCAAAATGAAAAAGTTTGGCAAGTGGGGAATGGATGGTTTCAAAGACCTGGAGGGGAAAAAGAGGTTGGTTCAATTAAGGACGAGGCTCAAGTTCGGTCGCTGATTCAACAATCAAGACCAGATCGTATTTTTTATCTCGCCGCCTATCATCATGCCTCCTCACAAAAAGAGAGCATTGAGGAGGAAGAAATTTGGGGAAAAAGCGAAGAGGTTCATCTGCATTATTTTCGGCGGTTCTTAAATGCGGTAATCGCCGAGAAGCTGAATCCACATATTTTTTATGCCGCATCGAGCTTAGTCTTTGGTTCCCCAACTGCTGGCCTTCAAAATGAAGAGAGTGAATTAAGGCCGATCTGTGTCTATGGAATTACGAAGACGATGGGAGTCCATCTAGCGAAATGGTACCGTGCTGAGAAAAAATTAAAAATAAGTGTCGGATATCTTTATACCCATGAATCAGCACTAAGAGGAGAGAATTTTGTCGCGAAGAAAATTGTTCGTGAACTCAAAGAGATCTCACGAAAAGAGCGGAAGGAAATGGTTCTTGGAGATTTAAGCGCACAAGTCGATTGGGGATATGCCCCTGACTATGTACGAGCGATGGAATTAATCTCACGGAATCCGCAGGGAGAGGATTATATCATTGCAACGGGAGAATCTCACGGCGTTGGAGAATTCGCCGAGATCGTATGTGATGAATTAGGGATTGCTTTCAAAGAGGTCGTTAAAGAGGACTGTTCAAAGCTAGTGAGAAAGAAAAGAAACTTAGTCGGCGATCCTCAAAAGCTTAAGAATTTAGGATGGAGACCGAGCCTCAATTTTAAGGAAATGGTGAGAAAGCTTCTTCACGAATCGAATGGTCAGACAGTTTAAAAAATATAACTATAAAGAGTATGAAAAACGAACTTTTGATCATGATTCCGACCTATAACGAAGTCGAGAACGCACCGCGAATATTTCTTGAGATTGTCGCGACAGGAGTTCCCGCCGATGTTCTTTTTATTGATGACTGTTCTCCCGATGGGACGGGGGATGCCGTTGAAAAACTGACGCCGAATCATCCAAATCTCACCCTCATCCGACGGGAAGGAAAATTAGGGATCGGGAGCGCTCACTTAACAGGAATTAGGTATGCGTACGAAAAAGGTTACAAAAAGCTGTTAACAATGGATTGTGATTTCACCCATAATCCAGCCGATATTCCGCGCCTGATTCAGGCACTGGAGGGTCATGAAATCGCCTTAGGCTCCCGCTATCTAAAGAGCGGCAGTTTGTCAGAATGGAATCCGTTGAGAAAATGTATTACCGTTTTCGCTCATTTTCTTACGAAAATATTATTAGGATTAGAGGAGGATGCCAGTGGCGCTTTCCGCATTTATAATCTCGAAAAAATTTCGATCGATATTTTTAAAATTATTACGGCAAGAAGTTACTCTTTTTTCTTTGAAAGCTTATTTATTTTAAGAAAGAATGGCTGTCATGTGAATCAGATTCCGATTCATCTTTCTGCGCGAACTTATGGGAGTTCGAAGATGTCGATTTCTGAGGCGGCAAGAAGCTTCCGTTTTTTAATTGCACTATTTCTTGGGAACAGCTCTTGTCCTGAACAGTTCCGAGCGACATCAATTGTCGTAAAGCCTCAAGAGGGGTTAAGTGATCCTCAAGGCTGGGATCCTTACTGGAATAAAAAAGGGAGTGCGAGCGGACTTCTTTATCAAGTCATCGCCTCATACTATCGTCAGATAGTGATTCGACCAAATTTAGAATATTGGATGAAGAGCGCCTTTCCAATCGGGACTCGATTGCTTCATGCGGGGAGTGGAAGCGGTCAAGTTGATCGCTATTTACACAATCGCTGGAAAGTTACAGGACTTGATATCTCTCTTTCGGCGCTTCGACAATATGCCGTTAATAATCCACAAGCATACAGTGTCGAACATGGAACAATTATGAAACTTCATTTTGAAGCAGAGAGTTTTGAAGGGATTTATAATTTAGGAGTGATGGAGCACTTTGAAGTATCGGAAATACAACTCATTTTAAAAGAGTTTTATCGTGTATTAAAACCGGGGGGAAAGGTGCTTCTTTTTTGGCCTCATGCCTTTTCAATAAGCGTCGCCATCTTAAAAGGAGTTCACAAAGTTTTAAAAGCGACCTCAAAAACATTTACGGAGTTACACCCTGCTGAGATTACGTATATCCGATCTCGAAAACAGGCAGAGGAACTCATTGCAGAAAGTGGATTTCGTCTCATCGATTATTCTTTTGGCCCTCGGGATTGCTGGGTTCAAAGTGTTATCATTTTAGAAAAGAAGGCGGGAGATGAATAGCGATATTGTTTTAAAAGTAGAGAATGTTTCGAAACGCTATGAAATTGGCGTTAAGAAAACCTCTTCCGGGGGGCTACGCCATGTTTTAGAGGAGGGGCTGCAAAATATTATTCGCTGGAGACCAGGAAAACAGAAAGAAAGAATCGATTCCCCGAGAGATTTTTGGGCTTTGAGAGATATCTCTTTTGAAGTGAAAGAGGGAGATGTTTTAGGAATTGTGGGGAGGAATGGAGCCGGGAAAAGCACCTTACTGAAGATTTTGAGTCGGATTACTCAACCGACGGAGGGGCGCGTGAGAATTCGAGGGAGGGTGGCAAGCTTATTAGAAGTAGGAACGGGGTTTCATCCTGAACTTACTGGCCGCGAAAATGTTTTTTTGAACGGAACGATTCTTGGGATGACACGTAAAGAGATTAGTCGTAAATTTGATGCGATTGTTGCCTTCTCTGAAATTGATCAATTTATTGATACTCCGGTCAAAAAATATTCCTCGGGGATGTACGTGCGCTTGGCCTTTGCGGTTGCCGCTCATTTAGATCCTGAAATATTAGTGGTCGACGAAGTTTTAGCGGTCGGGGATGCGCAGTTTCAAAAGAAATGTTTGGGGAAAATGGAGTCGGTGAGTAAGGAAGGAAGAACGGTTTTATTTGTCAGTCATAGTATGCCGACGATTACGGCACTTTGTCATCAAGCGTTACTGCTCGATCAAGGGAGGATTAAAAGAATCGATGCAGTGTCGAAGGTTGTTCTGGATTATTATGGAGCAACTCAATCTGGCGCCGCGACGGTTCTTTATACGGAAAGAAATCATCGTGAGACGGAGCCGATTGGAGATCACTACGTGTGCCTCGTTGCCGCATCCACGATAGATGATGAGGGCAAATCACAAGTGGAGATTGATATTGAAAGGGGATTAGGGATAGAAGTTGACTATGAAGTGCTTGAAAAGCGTTCTGTTGATCCAGTTGTAAATCTTCATTTTTTTACAGCAGATGGAGTTTGTGCCTTTATCAGCATGCCGCCACCAATCAAAGCCCCTGCCCCCGGAAAATATCGTGCCCGCTGTCTGATTCCGAAGAATTTTTTGAATGAAGGGGCCTATTTTGTAAGCGTTGGGATTGCCAGTTTCGAAAAGGGAACCGTTGTTCACGCCTGGCAGCCGCATAGTCTTATGTTTAATATTCGAGACCAAAATGAAACAACGGTCACTCGCTCCGGTTATCATGGGGCACTTCCGGGTGCCGTACGTCCGCAGTTGAATTGGGAATTAGGTGGAATCTAAAATGAATAGGGAGAGATGATTTATGTTTAACTTAGGAAAGTCGAAAAATAAAATTATCGAAAAGATGGGGATGGCGCATTCCGCATTGAGTGAGAAACGATTTACAGAAGCGATTCGTGAATACGATGAGATCCTCAAGCTTGCACCCAAGAATCTAGGATTTCAGGTTGGTCGGGCAATTATTCTTTATGAAAGTGGGGAACATGAAGCAGCAAAGAAGGCATTGCAGGAGATCATATTAAGCAATCGCAAAAATCGCAAAGCGGTCGCTGCAATCGATCGGATTGAGTATATTGAGAGGCAAAGTGCAAACCCAGAATTTAAGAAATTAAATCAGGAAATGCGACGAATCCTCAATGCGATGTGGTTAGAAATCGACAAAAAACCGCTTTATGAACCGTCCGTTTTTTGGTCAAAGATCTGTCGCTTTCATGAATTACTATTAGAGAAATATGGAGTCGAATACTGTAAGAGAACGGTATGCCATTATTATGGAACCTATTTCCTCTATCAATGGAATGACCCTCAAACAAAGGCACTGATTAAAGATGCCTTAGCCCATTTTTCATTTCAGCCCTTGTGGAATGACTTTGTCTCTCCGAGTGATGTTGGTTACCATGAGCATCTTTATTTTCCTTATTATCCTATAGCAGATAGTCGTTCGAGCTTCATCCATAAGTTAGCCGTTGGGAGTTTATGGGAGTTTGCTTTAAGAAATGATGCGACAGGATGGTTAGATCGGTTAGAGGAAAAAGGGGTAGGGAATCCGATTGAGATTTACCGGAAGGGCAAAAGAATTTCACAGGATCTTGCACGTTCTGTTTTAGAGCGAAATTTGATGATGGAGCATGGGGGTTGGAGTGACAGCGATCCCATTACCGTCATGGAACTCGGTGCAGGACATGGACGGCTCGCAGAAATGATGGGACGGACAACTCGATGCCGCTATCTGATATTTGATATCCCTCCAGCCTTATTTGTCTCGCAATGGTATATTCAACAAATGTTTCCCGAAGAAAAAATATTTACCTTTCGTTCATTTGAATCGTACGAATCGATTTGCGAAGAATTGGAACAATGTCGTTTTGCTTTTTTTACTCCGAATCAAATGGAGATGTTGCCAGATCGATCTGCCGATTTATGCATCAACATTAATTCGCTGATGGAAATGAAAAACGAGCAGATAAAAAATTATATTCATCAAATCGATCGATTGACTAAAAAATTATTCTATTCGCAACAGTACTTTGACTGGACAAATACGGATGACAATATTCGAATGACAAAAGACAAATTTATTGTCGGAGAAAATTGGAAGGTTGTTTATGAAGGGAAAAGCCCATTTCAAGAATATTTTTTCATTCAGGTGTGGAAGCGGAATAAAGCTGAATTGAGCAAGAAATAGGCTTGATCATCAAACGATTTTATAATGATAAATTTTTCAAATCTATCGGGAATTTTCGAAAGTGCATTTGCATTGTTTATCATTGCCTTGTTCTCACGTGGATCAATTCTGATCAATCGAGGCTGGTATTGGGATGGATGGCCCTTAAGCAGTTGGATTGAAAATCAGCGTTGGGAGCCCATGAAAAGATTTTTTGATGAGGTGGGAATGCCTGTTATTTACTATCTTCATCGTGGTTTTGGAATCTTTCGTTGTTATCGGGCTCTCTATGCCATATGTGGCTTTGTGGCGGTGTATTTTCAGTCTTTAGTGATCTATCATCTTTTATTAGCGACGGGATGGATGGATCCATCGCAAGCCCTTTTAGTTGCCGTCATCACGCTTATTTTTCCCAGTTTTCAAACAGGGAATGATTCCGCTATTGTTCCGCAATATTTATTTCCAGTAACCGCATTTTATGGGGGATGGTGGCTCGTATTTCTTGGGGAAGATTTTCAGGGGGGAACCTACTGGCTCATAAAAGTGCTTTCCATGAGTTTAATTTGGTTTGGCTTTTACTGTAATGCGACATTGGTTCTCCATCTTGCAATGGTCTTTGTATGGATACTGATTCAGTGGGGCTCTGGGCAAGAATTGATTTCAATTTTAAAAGGGGCGGGAGTGAACATCTCGCTTCCTTTTATATTTTGGATCGTGAAAGAGAAGTGGACGCCACGACATGGAATTTATAAAAACTATAATCGGGTGAAATTCGATTCATTCCATTATGCAGTTGCATTTTATACAATGATCCAAAATGGTTTTTGTGCGCCGATTCAGGAGTCTTGGATCTGGGTTCGACGATCTGGTCTTGTTCTCTTTGTTATTGCGGGGCTCGGGATATGGGGGTTGACTCGCCCGTTTGGAGTTTGTGATTGGGAGCAGGAAAACTCTTTGCTACAAATAGCAGTCTCCTTATTTTTGTGGATGGCGGGAGCATTCGCTTATATCGCTGTCGGAAAATCATTCGCCAGAAAGGGGATATTTACAAGGAATGCGATCCTTTTTTCACTTCCCATTGCGCTTTTATTGACTGCGGTTATGAAGAGTATTGTTACTTTAGATCCTTCACTCCAGGGACTCGTCGAGTGTCTTGTAGGGATGGGGATCGGAAGTTGGATTTTCTACGGAGTGATTCTTGGCTTAGAGTGGGAGGGTCAAACCGCCATCTATGAAGGAATCCTTTTACGACTTCGACAAAAGGGAAATTATGAGGAAGTTTCTATATGGGGAGTTATTGATCAGCTGGATCTTGATCTTCCGACCCCAGAAAGAGCCTCAATGGTTTGGAGCTACCTCTTTGAAAGAGCTTGGAATAATCGAAAAGCTTTTGCGATTTATGGGGAAGATTTAAGGACAAATCCTAAAAAGTCGGAGCAGATAAGTGAGTGTATCGAGGATACGACACTCGGATATGATTTTCAGGAAGTGAATACCAATGGAAGACAGGGAACGATACGAATCTGTCGTGGAAAATATTTTCAAATTGAAGGATGGTGGCGTAATCCAGCAATGATTGGGCTTCTTTATCTTAAATGTCGATTCATTCAAAAAAAGGGTAAGCAAGATTTTTTGAGCTCCTTAATTATCATAAAATGAAGCTACCGCTATCCATCCCCTTTAGACTAAGGCATTTCTTTAAAAAATGCTATGATTCAAACTATCGCCACTATCATCAAGAATGGCAACGAATTCGTAAAATCCCCCGTTATCAGCATGGGGAAACGGAGATCGAGGGGGCGAGATTTGAATTTGTCGATAGCATTTCTTTTTTAGCGATGCGGGAGTCGATTTTTCAAAATGAGATTTATCAGTTTAAGTCAAAGTCAGAAAGTCCACTGATTCTTGATGGAGGGGCTAATGTCGGTTTAAGTATTCGGTATTTTAAAAAAATTTATCCGAAATCGAGAATCATTGGATTTGAGCCTGATCCCAAGATATTTAAAGTTTTGGAGAGGAACTGTCGGGAGTTAGAAGGGGTCGAACTTCATGCGTGTGCGCTTTGGAAAGAGAATGGATTTCTAAATTTTAATTCGGAAGGTTCTGATGCTGGGACTTTAATGGATACCGATCGTGCAAAAACAAAAATTCAAGTGCCCACGATCCGATTGCGTGACTATCTTCAAGAATCTGTTGATTTTCTAAAGCTTGATATTGAAGGGGCTGAGGGAGAGGTGTTAAGTGATTGTGCTGAGAGGTTAAATCAAGTTTCAAACTTATTTGTTGAATACCACGGATTCGTGGACCGAGATCCCGATCTTTCTAAGTTATTAGGCACCCTAGAATCGGCCTCATTTCGATATCACATCGATTCAGATTTAATCTCCCCGAAGCCTTTTATGCAACGACATGTACGAGCAGGGATGGACAGTACATTGAATATATCGGCTTATCGTAAAACAGAATGAGTGTAAGTGCTCAAGCATCGAAGAGTCGCCATGTCGGAATGATTGCCTGTATGGAGCATTCTCCGTGGGGGGGGTGTGAATGGTTATGGACGGAAACTGCTTTTGAACTTCTTAATCGAGGAGTGAAGGTCTCTATTGTTACGAAAGAATGGGAAGAGACCCCTGAAATTCATCAGAAATTAAAAGCGGCAGGGGCAACGTTTATTACCTTTTCACCGGATAGGGAGGCTCATTGGCTCATCCGAAGAGTGATGAAATGGGGGATTCAATTTTCAAGAACTCGGGCAAAGTCGGTGGAGTGGCTTAAGAGTCGATGCCCCGATATTGTTTTAATTTCACAGGCCTCTAATTGGGATGGGGTCGATTGGATGAATCGATGTTTAGAAAGCGGAATTCCCTATGCGACGCTATCGCATTCAGCTTCCGAGTATTTTTGGCCGAACGAGTCGCAATTGCGAAAGATGAGGGAAGGGGTGAACGGTGCGATCCATCACTATTATGTCTCTGATGCTAATAAGCAATTGAGTGAAAAACAAATAGCCGCTTCTATTTCTCCTGCATCGATTGTTCGAAATCCGGTGCGAGTGAGTCGAACTAAGATTATTGAATGGCCGTTAATTCTGGAGGAAGTACGGCTCGCTTTTCCTGCTCGATACGAACTCCATGATAAAGGGCAATATTTATTACTTGAAGTATTAGCGATGGAAAAATGGAGATCCCGAGCTCTTTCGATTAGTTTGTATGGCGCGGGGCCGCATCAAAAAATTATTGAGGAACTCGTTCATTTTTATCGCTTAACGTCAGTGAAGATTGTTGGATATGAGAAAGATGTGGAGAAGATTTGGGCCGCGCATCACGGACTTATTTTAACCTCGCGAGTGGAAGGCTTACCAATCTCCATTGTCGAGGCGATGCTCTGTGGGCGGGTCTGCTTGGTGACTGATGCTGGGGGGAATAAAGAGCTGATTGAGGAGGGAGTGACAGGATGGGTTGCTCCATTTTATTCAGTCGCTTCGATCGACGAAATGCTCGAAAAGATGTGGGCAAAAAGAAAATTACTTTCAGAAATGGGGGTTGAGGCAAGAGAGCAAGTTTTAAAGAAGATTCCTGAGAGACCAGAATCAGAGTTTGCGGATGATCTTATGAGAATGAGCGGAAAATGAGAAAGGGGCTTTCTCGTTACGGAGTAGCGGCCGTTGCTGTTCTAGGGGGTTTGCTCAGCCCCCGAGTGCGTGAAAAGTGGTTAATCAAACTTTCCGATAAAATCACGGCAAAGGAAGTGGTACGATCGGTTTCAATAGAGAAGAATCGTTTGCAGATTATTTTCTGGGGCTTACTTCAAGCAGAGATTCGGGAATTTGTTTTAAGAGAGAGTGATCGGGAGGGGATTTCGACTTTTCCACGCGGGCTAGCCGTCGGAGATACTCTTTCACATATTCATTATACAATTTTAAAAGCACAAGAATTAAATCGAAAACTGAAATTACTTTCTCCAAATGTATTTCCGTGCAACGTTTATTATCGATTTTTACTTAAGCAGGAAGAGTACTGTATTTGGTGTCACCCGGTATATGAAAAGATTGCGCTTGAGCTAAACAACGGAGATGATGATTTCGAAAAACCAGGAATGGTAGAAAAAATTCATTGGGATTTAGCGCTTATTCATTTAATTCAAGCAGAGCAGAAAAAGCGCAACTGGGAATTTCCTGTTTATCAAAACTACAATCATAAAAAAGATAGTGATTACGCAAATATAGGCAACGAGGATTTTAAGGCCGCCTATCGAGAGTTTCGTTCAATAGCAGTTTTTTACGACAGTGAGAAAGAGTACTTGTATCGGCTGATTCCTGAAAGAGGGGAAAAGAAAGGGGAAGCCTACCCAGGATTTTCTAGAAAACATTTGAAGGATCTAAAAGTAAGGTTGGGAATAACAAAGCCGTATATTTGTCTTCACTTACGCGCGAACTATTCAGGGGTCTCAGAGACTCGTGCGATCGAAGAGCCAGAAAACTATCGTCCTGCTCTTGAATGGCTAAAGGCTAAGGGGTATGAGATCGTTCAGATGGGAACACAACAACAGCATCTTTGGCATGAAGTCGAGGCAAGTTGGGTTAAGGAACTCGTGATTAACTACGGAGCAAGCGAGGAGCAAGGGCTTTTTAATGACCTGCATTTGGTCGAAGGATGCGAATGGATGATTGGCTGTTGTTCAGGTCCGACACAATTTCCGTTTCTATTCCGGAAACCAACACTTTGGTTAAATTTCGTTTGGCTTGTGGGAACCGTTCTGCTTCCAGAAAACCGGTTTTATCCGAAGAATTTATATTATTCCGATGGAAAACCGTTAAGCTTAGAAGAGCATCTGAAGCACCCCGTTTTTTTTGCAATGCATAAAAAAGATTATCAAAAATTAGGAATTATTTGGAAAGATCTTTCTGAGATCCAAATTCTTGAGGCCGTTCAAGAATTTTCCGAGCTTGCTGCAAATCCAGCGACGGATTGGAAGAATCGTACAGATTTACAAAAAAACTTTTTAAGTAAGACAAAATCGGAGCATCTCTATCTTCATTTGACAGAAGCCTCACCTTGTCACTGTGCGCTCATTGAGGATAAAGGATTATATAAAGGGATCAATGAACCAAGGACCTGATTTGTTAAAAACAATTATTTTCTCACCGAGCTATCGACGATTTGGCTCGGAGATTGCGCTCATGAATTTAATGAAAAACGTTCCGAAGGATCGTCTCTCAATGGTTGCAGTGAGTCGATTCGGCGGAGAGATGCTTCCGAGTCTTCCCTCTTCAATTCCAACATTCTGTTATGAAAAAGAGCGGTCGTTAATGATTCGAGGCCGAGACCGCATAGCCAACTATTTATCAAAAAAAACAAATCCTGAAAAATATGCTCCAGCCTGGTTAAAAAAATTAGCGAGAGATTTTCCGAGCGATCTTTGGTACGTGAATACCATTGTTCAGCCGGATCTTGCACGGGCGGGAAAGCAACTAGGGATTCGGAGTGTTTTACATGTCCATGAATTAGAACTTGCATTGCAATGGGTACAGCGAGAGGAGGATCTTCTGGATATGGTGAATATTCCTCATTTAGTTTTATCCTGTTCGATGGCTGCACAGCAGATGATGAAACACCTAGGGCGCAAAGAGAGAATGGAAGTGGTTTACGAATCGATAGAGATTGAACCCCTCATCAATAGACCTCAGCGCGCGATGAAGTTATCGAGAAAGAAACTAGGGATCCCGGAAGATCGATATCTTTGGGTCAGCTCTGGATATGTTTGCTCGCGAAAGAATCCGGTTCTATTTATACGAATTGCAGAAGAGCTATTAAAACAAGGATATCCTGTTCATTTTATGTGGGTAGGTTCGTTTTCAACTCCTTATGGATATTACGCACAGAGATTAGCAGAATCATTAAATATTTCAGATCGGATTACTTGGGTTGGGGAAAAAAAGGGGGAGGAATATTGGGAAACAATAGAGGCGGCTGATGGATTTCTTCTCACGTCAAATCAAGAATCTTTTTCTGTAGTTACTTTAGAAGCGGTTTGTCTTGGTAAACCGGTCGTGGTCTCTCCCTGTGGCGGGGTTACGGAAATTGTGGAGGATTTTGTGGGGATTGTTACAAAGAGCTGGGGACTGCGGGAAATGGTGTCGAGTATGGTGAAAGTGATGGGAGGAAAGTATCCGAGAGATGAGGAGAAAACAGCGCAGCATATAAAACAATTTGATTCTTCGGTTCAAGCGGACCGGTGGAGCAAAATTTTGCTAGAATATTTTAAAAAAGAATAATAATGGGCTTAGATATTTCATTTATTCAGGTGCTCTTCGGATTAAAGGCTCAAGGGGTTAACTTTGATCAAACAGTCATGTTAGGACAGCAAGGTTTTCATGTAGATCTGGTTTCACTTCAGAAAGTGTTCTCACAACAGAAAAGTTTAGTAAATTTGCCGCGGGCGGCAGAGTTTCTTAAGTCAGAAAAAGAGGGGACTGAAAGATTTATTCGTGCATTAGGTTCTCTCTCTTTGGATTCAATCGATATATCCGATTTTGAAGGGGCGACCCATATTCACGATATGAATCAACCGATTCCAGTGGATTGGAAGGGGAAATATACATGCCTTCTTGACGGCGGAACATTGGAACATATTTTCAATTTTCCGCAGGCCATCCGCAACTCAATGGAGTTATTAAAAATAGGGGGATCTTTTATTTCTGTCACGACGGCAAATAACTTTCTCGGACATGGATTTTATCAATTCAGCCCCGAGCTTTTTTACCGAATTTTTCATCCGATTAACGGATTTGAAGTTGAGTGGATGCTTATAAGAGAGTTAAGCGTGAGTGGAAAATGGTATGAGGTCGTTGATCCTGATCAACTCCAAGAACGAGTCACGCTCGTGAACGGTCGCCCCACTTATTTAGTGATTCATGCTCGAAAGATCGCAGAGCGCCCATTATTTTTATCGACCCCGCAACAAAGTGATTACGTTCGAAATTGGAGAGATTCTTTAGCAACTAATGTTTCTAAAATAGAAAATACTCCGAAATCAATGATGAAGTGGATTCCCGAAATTTTTAAATCTTTTCCCCGTCGTATTCTATTTCGGATTCGAGAGATTCAAAGAAACCACATCACCTCCTTGAACAAGCGGCATTATTATCAGCGAACAGATCTTGAAGTGATTCTCGGTAAAAAATCTGCGGAATGGAGGAATAATGGAAAATAAATTTGCCCCCCTTCGGATTGTTGCTTTTTCTCCGAGTTATCGTCGGTTTGGTGGTGAGATTACTTTGATGAACATGATGATGCGAATTCCCTCGGAATTATTGATAAAAGTTGCAGTCAGTCGATTTGGCGGGGAGTTGCTTTATCAATTTCCTTCTGAGATTACTACCTTTTGTTATGAGTCTGATCGGCATTTTTTGACACGGGTCGCAGACCGCATCTATAATTTTTTCTTAAAGAAATGGAAAGGGGATGATTACGTTCCGTTATGGCTGATTCGAATTTCAAAGCAATTTCCGGCCGATTTTTGGCATGTTAATACGCTTCTTCAGCCAGACTTGATTCGAGCGGCAAAAAAACTGGGGATCCCGACAGTGCTCCATGTGCATGAACTTGATCTTGCCTTTCAATGGATTCAAGAAGAGCGGGATATTTTAGACATGGTGAACATGCCCGATTTAATTATCTCTTGCTCAGAGGCAGCCAAGAAATTTATGGGAGATTTGGGGAGAAAAGAGGCGACGGAGGTGGTTTATGGCTCAGTGATTATGGATTTATTTTTAAAGATTGGTAAAACTAAAAATCCCATCATTCGGGAAAAATATGGAATCGCAGAGAGTCGTTTTGTATGGGCAAACTCCGGCTTTATTTGTTCCCGTAAGAACCCCTTATTATTCATACATCTGGCGGATGAACTTATCAGAAAGGGATATGATGTCCATTTTATGTGGATCGGTGCCTGTTCCTCTCCTTATGCCTTTTATGCGAAGAAATTAGCAGAGTTTCTTCAAATTTCAGATCGAATCACATGGACAGGTGAATTGACGGATCAAGAGTATCGCGAGACCTTTAATATTGCAGATGGATTCGTGCTGACATCAACTCAAGAATCCTTTTCAGGGGTCACTTTAGAAGCGATCTGCCTTGGAAAACCGGTGGTGGTCACCCCTTGTGGGGGAGTCACAGAAATCGTTCAGGATTATATTGGGATTGTAACTGAGGGATGGGAGGTTTCTGAGCTCGCCGCAGCAATGATCCGGGTCATGGGGGGCGATTTTAAGCGAGATGAAGAAAGAACACTTCAACATATTAAGCAATTCGACTGCAAAAATCAGGCGGAATTGTGGATTAAGATTATGCAGCAGTACTTTGGAAAGAAGAAAGAGGAGATGAGTTAAGATGCTTTTTAATTCAATCGAATTTATATTCTTGTTTCTTCCGATCTCCTTGTTCGGCTATTTCTTGATTAATCGGCTATTTGGTAAAAAGGGAGGAATGATTTATATCGGGCTGACCTCGCTATTTTTTTATGGGTGGTGGAATCCACTCTATTTAGGACTAATCATTCCGCTGCTTATTGTTAATTTTTGGCTTGGAAAGATTCAAACTCGTTATTACTCAAAATATTTACGAGGCCATCAAGGACTGATGATCGGCAGTCTACTTTTTAATCTTGGAGTCCTCGGTTACTATAAATATCTAAATTTCTTTGTTGATAACCTCAATGTACTCACCCAGTCGCATTGGGTTATCGAGAAGTGCGTTCTTCCTTTAGGGATCTCCTTTTTTACATTTCAAAAAGTCGGTTATTTAATGGATTGTTACCAAGGCAAGTCAGAGAATTATGATTTTGTCGACTTTAGTTGTTTTGTTCTTTTTTTCCCACAGTTAATCGCGGGTCCAATCGTCCATCATGCGCAAATCATTCCTCAATTTCGTGCAAACAATAGTAATTTTAATGGCAGGAATTTTGCCATGGGTCTTACGATCTTCAGTATCGGTCTTTTTAAGAAAGTCGGGATTGCAGATCCTTTGAGTCTAGTGGCCCAAGGTGTTTTTAATTTTGTCGATGGGGGAGGAAATCCCTCCATGACGCTTGCTTGGCAAGGGGCGTTAGCTTACACATTACAGTTATACTTTGATTTTTCAGGGTATTCCGATATGGCGATTGGAGTGGGGTGGATGTTTAATATTCAATTGCCAGTGAATTTTAATTCGCCGTATCAATCGCGCTCGATAGTGGACTTTTGGAGACGTTGGCACATGACCCTTTCGCAGTTTTTAAGAGACTATCTTTATATTCCACTGGGGGGAAATCGATGTGCGGCATGGAAACAGAAGCTCAATCTATTGATCACGATGGTCTTGGGGGGGCTTTGGCATGGGGCGGCGTGGACCTTTGTGTTATGGGGAGCATTGCACGGAGTATTTTTGATAATCAATCATCTCTGGAGTGAAGGGACAAAGTCTTTTAAGTGGAAAAATAACGTTCTCTATCAAGGGGCAGCGTGGGGGATCACTTTTTTAGCGGTGATGGTCGCCTGGATCTATTTTAGAGCCCCTTCGGTTCATTGCGGGAACGTGATGGTTCAAGGGCTTGCAGGAAGTTACGGGGTTTTATCAACTGCGGGCGGAGAGGGGATTCCAACGAAAAATAAAATGATTCTTTTTAGTTTAGTCGTCGCTCTTTTTCTTCCGAATACCCAGAGAATTGTGCAAGCGACCGAATATTTTATTCCCATGAAACTTCAAAAAACATGGATCGAATGGGAACCTAATATTGTGTGGGCAATTGGTGTCGGGCTACTGATTGCATGGGCGATATTGCACTTGAGTAGCGCATCAGAATTCATTTACTTCCAGTTTTAATTTATGTCTGAGCAGCTTAAAATCTATTTAAAAGTTTTTTTCGGGACGTGGATCATTTGCTGTCTCGTTGTGGCCTATCTTAATTATCAAATTGATCCTTTTGCGATTTATCATCCTCCAGAGTCATTAAGAAATGGGTGGCTTGCTGGGGACCAGAATTATTTACATACCACATTTGTGAGGCTTCATAAGGCGCAGTTGTTGAGTTTAAATCGGAGAGAGGGAAAAGCCTCTTCTGAAATTCTTCTTTTAGGGAATTCGAGAATGATGCAGGGAATCGATCCTGGGGATGCTGTATTTGAAGGAAAGGCCTTTAATGCCGGTTTATCGGGAGCAACGACCTACGAGCTTTACCGATATTTACAGCATGCGGAGTCACTTCATCCGATCCGAACGGTCATTCTAGGACTTGATTATATCATGTTTAATCCAACACGTAAGACACGTTTAGATTTTAAAGAAGAGCGACTTGCCGTAAATGAAAAAGGGGAGGCGAATCATTGGTATTCGATGAGCGATCTCGGAGAGACCTTATTTTCTTTTGATACTCTTTTAAAATCGAAAGTAGTCGCCTCCAAAATGAAAGCAGTAAATGAGGAGGGGCATGCGGATCCCGAGGCGGTAAAATCATTCGAGAAATCGGTTCAACAGGAGTTTTACGAATATCGCGAATTTAAGGGGAAAGGGATTGAGGAGGGGGGAGGGTATCTCCATTATCAAAACATTTTAAATTTCTGTGAACAAAATCATATTGAGCTGTTGATCTTTATTTCGCCGCAACATTGCTATAACGTCGAAGTGGCATCCGAATTAAATCAAGAGGAAAATGTTGAAAACTGGAAGCGTGAGCTGGTTCAAATGAACGATGCGGTGGAGAAAAATCAGGGGGAAAAGAGAATTCAGCGATTTGTCGATTATTCCGGATATAATTCAATCACGACGGAATCGGTTGAAGGAAAGCTTTCAGGTATGAAAAACTACTTCGAAAGCAGTCATTATCGACCTTCCGTAGGAGGAGTCATCATTCGGGATCTGTTAACAGGAAATCGTAGGGAGGCTTTTGGGAAAGAATTGAACGGCACTAATATTTCCAAAATGATTCAGGTGATGCGGGAGGAGAAAGATCACTATCGTTCCATGCATCCTGAAATGATTGAGCGGGTAAAGGAATGGGGGGGAGCGGTTAAAAAAAAGTGAGCAAAAAGAGAAACGAATGAAAAAAATTCCTCGAAAAAAATGGCTTTGGAAGCTCCTGAATTTAATTCGAAACGATCGCTGCCTTTCGTATAGTCCTCACTATTTTTGGACGAGAGAGGAAAATATTTTACATCTTGCCGAGGAAATTGGGAAGGATCTGAATTCTTGGAAAGTGAAGATTAAAGTGCCGAGATACGCGTATTTTTGCGAACGAATTCCCGAGTATTCATGGGTGACATCGAGAATCACTGCGCTGCCCAAAGGGGGGATGGCCTTAGATGTGGGATGTGTCATGAATACGGAGATCATGCTCGATATTTTACTTCAAAAATATCAAGAGATGCATTTTTTAAATTTAGTCAGTGAGCCTCTTGCACGACATGGGAGAATTTCTTATCACTCACAGGATATACGGAAATGCACTCTGCTTCCGCATTCCTACGATTTGATAACAAGTATTTCGACATTGGAGCATGTGGGTGGGGACAATTCTTACAATGAATTCTCGCCGAATGGAACCGCTGAAATTACAAAAGCGGTCATGCAACCGGATTGGGAAAAGGGATTAAAGAGTTGCCTGAATCTTCTGGCTCCGACGGGAACGATGTTGGTAAGTTTGCCGTTTGATCGAGGGCAGTGGAAAGAGGGGGCTTATCAGTTGAGTTACAATGATCTTACGAAGATCGATCAGATTTGTGCAGAAGCGGGTAAAGAGGTGAAAGTAATGCTCATGGGCAACTCTCCTCAAGGGTGGATTGAATTTCAAGATCGCATTGAATTTGATCGATATTCGTTTTCGAATGCACCTGGGGCTAATCGGGTCGTATTAATTGAGATACATTGATAGATCGTTCGACAGAATAGAAGATTAAATAAATCGATCACTCGAGTTAAAGCGATAAATATGGGGAGATACTATGGTACAGAATGATATTAACTATGTGATGAAGCTTCAGCAGGTTGGATTGATACAGTCCCCGTGTCTCGAATGCGGAATTGGAACAGAGGCGGGCTACGACGGGTCAAATTTTAAATTTTATTTGAAACCATTTGGGGTAAAGGTTATTGGGGCGGATATCAGTGCAGGACCGCAGGTCGATGTCGTTGTTGATTTTCATGATAAAAAGGAGGAGATTCAAAAAGCATTTAGTAATTATGAGCCGTTTAAGACAATCATTATCTCCAATGTTTTAGAACATGTATTTGATCCGATTGCCATTTTAGATAATCTTCTACATCTTCTTGCAGAGGAGGGAGTGATTATCGTGATTGCTCCCTGCACTTGGCCGCTGCATCAATATCCCATTGATACATGGCGGATTAATCCTAACTTTTACGAAGAATATGCAAAGCGTCGCGGGCTTAAGCTTGATCTCGAGCATTTTGAATATACGGGGATCGCGCCAGTGACTAAAACCATTGATGCAGAGGGAAACTATCGATATCCCTCACCATGGAAAACAAATTTTCAGAAATGGCGGGGCAAAATAGGTCATCGACTATTTAAGAGCTATGCGAAAAACATGATCTTTGAGTCTTGGCTTTCAATAGGAGCCGTCCTCCAAAAACCAAAAAATTGGCGCGCCTCAGAAACTCGGTGATCGGTGCGGTACGAGAATTATTTATGTTTAATCATATTCTCATGATTTATCATAAATTGAGCTATCATTTACAGCTGGCGTTTCAAAGGGCTGTATCGATGGGGCTGAGAAGGAGTATAGACTCTCAAAAACTTCCTGAAGTCACTTTATTTATCAGTAGTTTTAATACCCTAAATGCATTGCAGGTCACCTTAGGGAGTCTCGAAAAAACAACGCAAAAGCGAGAACGGCTTGTGATTGCGGATAATGCCTCAACGGATGGCTCACTAGAGTTTTTAAGGAGCTATTCGAGCAAGCGCTCTTGGGTCACATTGATTGAAAGCAAGGAGCTGAAGCTGCATGGTTTATGGATTGATGAAATGATTCGACTGTGCGAAACAAAGTACCTATTTTTCATTGATTCCGACATTCTTTTTTTAGGGAAGGATTTGATTTCTGAATGTGTTGAATATATGGAACGGAATAAGGATTGTTATTTATTTTCTAGTGAAAGACGAGATGGGGGCGTTATTCCGACCAATTGTATTACGATTCATGAGCCTTCTGTTGCCACGTGGTTTTTTGGTGTGCGAACGAGCGTTCGAGAGAAAATTAACGAATCATTTGTGATTCGATATCCCCACGAACAGCCAGAAATTAACGGTAAAAAAGTGGTGAGTGATACTGGGGCTAAGTTTATTCAAGCGATGAAGGAGAATCGACTCGGAGTCCATTATTTTCCTTGGTCATTAAGAGTGAGGTTTTATCATTTTGGAAGTTTGAGTTGGCTCTATATGGTTGAGGGGGAAAATCGTTGGACTTTAATGAAAAAGTATCAATTATTGGATCTTAAACGAAGGGCAAAGGGCTATCAAGAGATTGTGTGAAGGTTTTAATTTTAAGCCCTACTTTTTTTAATCAGAAATCGTTTATTGGCGGAGCCGAGCGATATGTCGAAGAATTCACCTGTGCGATTTCAAAGAGAGTTCCGACAACCTTTGTGAGCTTTGGGCCTGTTCGAGAAATCGTACACGAGGGAGAGCTAACCAAATCTATTTATCAGGTGTGGTGGTATCTGAGAGGGAGTCGATTGAATCCATTCAATTTAATTTCTTTGAAAGAGATCATGGGGAAGGATGTAATTTATATTCATGGGGTTTGCACCTTGATGTCGGATCTTACTTGTTTGATTGGGCGACTCCTGGGGAAGAAAGTTTATGTCATGGACCATGGGGGAGGTGGGGAGGTTGTCCTGAATCGAAGAATTCCCGTTTTTGGTTTTTACACGGGGGGGATTGCTCAGTCTGATATCGCGGCGGAACTTCTTCCAAGGGAGATGCACTCTAAAATCACGGTGATTAAAGGAGGGGTTGATTTAAATCGTTTTCAAAGCAATGGGATGAAACGAGAGAAAAAACGAATCCTTTTTGTGGGAAGGCTTTTGGCGCATAAGGGAGTCGATCAACTGATTCGCGCTTGCCATTTATTTCCTCAAAGCGATTGGAGGCTTGTTATTTTGGGGAATCCTTATGATCTTCCCTATGAAAAAGAGCTTCGAAAACTAGCCGAAGGCTATCCCGTTGAATTTATCCAAGGGGCTGAGGATAGGCGGCTGATGGAGGAGTATCAGAAAGCCAGCGTATTGGTTCTCCCGTCGACGAAAAAGGATTGCTACGGGCAAATTGCGAATGCCCCTGAACTGATGGGATTTGTGTTGATGGAGGCTCAAGCTTGTGGGATTCCCGTGATTTGTACCGATGTTGGGGCGACCAGTGAGTTTGTGAAGGAGGGGGAGACCGGCTATGTGGTTCCTCAGAATAAACCGGAAGCCATTCATGGGGCATTGGAGAAAGTTTTTGAGCAGTGGGAAAAAGAGGGAGAAAGGTTTGGAGAAAGATGTCGAGATTGGGTAAAGCAGTTTTCTTGGGAGACGGTGGTGAATAAACATTTGCAGTTGTTTCAGCATGACTAAGCCGAAGATTCTTTTTTGTAGCCCGCATCCGCTGACCAAAACCTTGGGGATGCCCAAGATTATGATTGAGTGTGCGGAGGGGATGGAGAAGGTGGGATGGGAGGCAAAACTCATTGGACCTGAGATCTTTGGGGGAGAATTGATCGGGATCAATGCTTATCGTGTGGCCTTAAAAGAGTATCTTCTTAAAGAGGCAGATCAGTACGATGTGATTGAGTATGAGCACAACCGAATCATTGAAGCTCGGTCTGTTTTTCCCTCTCGTCCGCTCATGGTCGGTCGAGTATCGATTTTCTCATTTCGGGATGACCTTCCTCAGATTCCAAGATTTTCGGGATTCAAAAGAACTCTTTCTCGATCGATACGCTCCTTTTTCAAGAGAGGGGAGGAGGCTCGTGAGAAGGAAATGAGTCATCAATCGATTCTCAATGCGGAACTCCTGAATGTGGCAAATGAGGCGGACCGTTTGCAGATGATTCGAAAGGGGGTTGATCCTAAGCGAATCGTGGTGTTTCCGTACGGCATTTGTGAGCGGCGGCGACCTCTTTTTGATCAGATTGAAAGTGCGGCCCCTAGGGAGGCCAGAGTGGTCTTTATTGGGACATTTGATGAACGCAAAGGAGGGGTTGATCTTCCTCGAATATTCAGCCGAATTCAAAAAAGGGTCCCGAATATAAAATTTCGATTATTGGGAACGGCAGGAATGTTTCAAACCAAAGCGGAGGTAAGAGGTTTTTTTCCCTCACAAGTACAAGCAAACTTAGAGGTGATTCCTCGATATCAGCCAGAAGAGCTCATGGGTTACCTTGCTGATTGCTCAATCGGAGTCTTCCCCTCCTATTTTGAAAGTTTTGGCTTTGGAGTTCTCGAGATGCTTGCGGCCTCGATTCCTGTCATTGCTTATCGAGCTCCTGGCCCCCCGATGATGTTGAAAGAGGAGGGGCTTGTGAATAGCGGAGATTGGCGAGGGATGGCAGATAAAGCCGTGCAATGGCTCAGTGATTTCACGGAACTCGAACGGTTAAGGGAGATCGCGAAAGAACGCTCGCAAGAATTTGATTGGAATCTGATCGCACAAAGAACCGGGGACTGCTATCTTCAAAAAATAAATCGGTCAAAGACTGAAAAAAACTCATGATCTACGATAGCTTTAATCGGAAATTAACGGAGTATCTTCCGGAAAAAGCGGAGAGAATCCTCGATTTAGGGTGCGGAACGGGACTCTTGGGAGAGTTTTTGAAGAAAAAATATCAAGCTCCTGTTGTCGGGATCACCTATTCAGCGGAAGAGGCCGAAAAATCACGATCTAAAATGGATGAGGTTTTTTGTGCTGATCTTAACCATTTTGATTTCAGTAAAATCGGTTCTTTTGATCTCGTGATTTGTAGTCATGTTCTGGAACATCTTACGGAGTCAAAGCGAGTGGTACAACAGCTCCAAAAGATCGTATCGGCTCGAGGAGTATTGGTCGTCGCGCTTCCGAATGTTTTGTATTGGAAACAGCGCTGGGAATTTTTACGAGGCCGTTTTCAATATACGGAATGCGGCCTAATGGATACGACCCATGTTCGTTTTTTTGATTGGAGCACGGCTCAGGAGTTGTTAACTCAAAATGGCTGGAAAATTGAAAAAGCGATCGCAGACGGGAATTTGCCATTACCAATCGTGAGAAATCTCATGCCGCTAGGAGTCAGCCGTTGGCTCGATGCGAAGGCTCTCTCCTATGCTCCAGGACTTTTTGCGGGACAGTTTATTTTAAAAGCAACGAAATGAGGATCAGATGAAAAAAACGGCACCTCGACGTTTTGCATGGGTGAATAATGTACGAAATTCATCCATTGTGCAAACAAAACCCTTCGGCATGCGCCTTTTTGCGGGTTTTGTTCTTCAATGGATAAATTTCTTGGGTGTTGGGAGTTTAGCATCCAA
>CAMCSM010000013.1 GCA_945877805.1 Methylacidiphilum caldifontis
GATTAAGGAATACAAAAAATTCAAAGCTCTCACGGAATCATGGAAAGAACTGGCACTCAAAAAAGCAGACCAAGCACTCAAATCCTCATCCTAATCTCTTAAATCCCTTGCGATTACTGAAATCTCTCCAGCTAAACTCATTTGCACCCTTTTGAGTTTCCCCCTGTTTTCAATGCCTTTAAATTAATCCGTGTGATCCGCGATATCCGTGGTTGAAAATGGTTTTAAATTAGTGTGAATTCGTGTGAATTAGTGGTTAAAAACGGTTTTCTCTTTGCCTTTTAAGGATCCTGTGAATCCTGTTCATCGATGTAAATAAATTCCCTTTGATTTACGTACTCCTACCAATCCACTCCTCAAACTCTTTCAACCCCTTTTCGAGGAACTCAGACCTAAAAGCAACTCACTCTCCCTCAACACCGATTCAGGATCAATTAACGACATACAATCAGGATCTTTATCGCAGTTGGGTAAATAGCAGCCCAAGCATTCAATCTCAGAAGCCAATTTCACCCCTCTGCCATAAATTTCAATCTCCGCCAAACTCGTTGGGCCAAAAAGCACTACTTGAGGAATCTTTAATGCCGAAGCAATGTGCATCGCTAAACTGTCGGCAGTTAAAAAAAGGTCGCAACACTCGATCAACGCTGCGGTTTGACGAATCCCTAATCCCATCCCCCCAATAAAGGATCTCTCTTTCAATCTTCCAACGACCTCATCATATAAGTAACGCTCCGATTCCCCAGCAATCAGGATCGGAAGTACCTGAAATCGATCTACCATTCCTAGAATATAGGAGACAAAGTGATCAGCCTTCCAAACCTTTTTCTTCCAACGATCCCCTCCTCCCAAATTTACCCCGACTATTTTCTGCCCTTGCTTTTGATATCCACTCACCACTTGATGCGCTTGAAGACGCTCTGAATCCTTGATAAAATATTGAATTTCATCCATTTCATAGGACAAGCCAAGTGCCCCTGAAATCATCTCTTGATAACTTTTTTGATTTGCTTTTTTCTCAACATCAAATGCCCCCATTCGATACCATTCCCATCCTACATGATCGGTCGGCTCCACCACTCCTTGACTGTTTAAGAAAAAACCACGCCGAAGCTTTCCTTTTGCCATCGCAGCTAAAGCCGCGCTCCACGGATTTGCATCCGGACTCAAAATAAGATTAAATTCCTCGACTTGTAAACGAGCGACGGCCTCCCCTTCCACAGCCCAAAGCTGTTGGATCGAAGGATTGTTTTGTAATAAAGAGATATTCTTTTCCATCGTCACCCAAGTCACCGTCGCCTCAGGAAAATCACGCTTCAAAGCCCCCAAGATAAAGGTCGTCCGTAAAACATCCCCCATCGCCGCTAATTTCACGATTAAGACTCGAAAAGTTCGGGGTAAATAATCGTTACAAAAACCACAGGTCCTTCCATCTCGTTTATGAAAAGAACACGGTTTATCTCCAGGGAAATGCCCACAATCATGTTTGAAAATCGGTTTCATTTTAAAAATCTATCTCATGAGTTTGATGCGGATCGCTCAGTCCAAGTAAATCAGGGGCAAAACGTAATGGGGATCGATTTCCAAAAGCAATGGGAGATATCCCCGCTGCAAACCCCACTCCCGCTCCAGGTCCATAAATCGATTCCACGGGAGTAATTTTATCAATCAACTTCTCATCACCTAAAACTCCTTGGATGAGCCGAGACATTAATTTTCCATTGATCGGCGGAATTAAAATGTTTCCTGAGCGATTCATCACTGACTCCGGTCGATCGGTACAAAAACGGATCGTCATACAGGGCTTCCTGAGGTAGTTCATATCCTCTTGCATCCCTCCACTATCGGTAAGAGCTGCCCAAAAATGATCGGATTCAAAAAACTCCAAAACATTTCGATAGGCAGGCCATACTTCTGTCGGAAGAAAATGAGGACTCTTTTTCAAAGCCTCAAAGCGTTCGGTCAATCCCCATCGTTGAATCGCATGCTTCGTCCCATTTAAAAGCACAAGATTCACTGAAAACCCATTTGCAATTAAACTCTCTAACGACTCAAAAATCGCCCGAAAACGATGCTCCGATAAATTTTCCTTTCGATGGATATCCATCCGCAGCCATTTTCCCACTCCAAGCTGTGGATAGATCTCAAAAATCGATTGTTCGATTTTCCCTTTCTTCAAATGCAACATCGCATCGACAACCAAGGCGTTCGTCACAAAAATTTGATCCTTCGGATACCCCTCTCGAATTAAATGATCCCGATTCAATGCCACCGGTGCAAAATGAAAGTCGCACCCTGCTGAGGCCACAAAGGTATCCCACTGTTCAGGATAGGGCTCGGCACGCAATAAGTGCCACTCTCCTGACTGTTGTCCCTCCATGAAATCGTGAACTGAGATTTCTGGATTCATCTTCAAAAAAGAGTCCGGAGCCATTCCTCTCATTCCCGCTTCATTATGAATCGATCGCTCATTGCGAGCCATCATCCAGGCCCCACTCACCATCGGACAAAGGATCGTATCTCCATTGACCACAGGGATCACTTTGACGTGCGGCCATTTCTCCTTAAAATAACGAGCCAGCCAAACGCTCTTTTCAAATAACTCAACCGATTTTTGACAGAGATCACCACGAATCTGAAGGTTCCCCGCCAAATAGGGTCTAAATCCAAACTCATCCATTCCATGAACTAAATTATGATCATAATGTTGATTCGCATCAAAAACTAACAGCGGAAGCCCTTGCTTTGCACAGGCCTGAACCGATCCAAAAACTTTATTGTAACACGGCTTCGTCCCCAAAATAAAAAGCAAAACCCACGACTTCAAATCCTGAGCCTGCTCCAAAACCTGATTAATTAATTTCTCATCAAGCTCGATAGGAAGGGATTCTCTTGAAGGAACAACATAAGACTGCAATGCCATTCGGTGACTCTATCGACTCTAGCAATAAAAATCAAAGTCATATTCACTTGGAATTTTATTCATCGTATCACTTTTTTTACCATCCCCTCAAAACGTTCCCGCCAGAGAGCAGGAGAGGTCTCTCTTAAATTCCACTCATACCCGGCCCTTCCAAAAGTCTTTCGCATTCCTTGATCTGCAGAAAGGGCCAAAACTTGCTCTGCCAATTGTCGACTATTCCCAGGCTCATGATGAAAACCGGTCACCCCATGTTCAACCGTCTCTGTTAATCCTCCTGAACGAGCGGCTAAAACAGGCTTCTCCCACTCATAAGCCTCAAAGGTGACAAAACCCAAAATCTCCCACCAAATCGAAGGAACTAATACCGCGGAACAAGTTCGATAAAGCTCATTCTTCTCCTCATCCGAAACACGACCTCGAAATTCAATCAATGGATTCCTTAACGCTGCTATCCCCATCTCCTCAGACAATGGTCCGGCACCGCAGATCACTAACTTAGGCCCTTTTTCTCCCTCCGACTGATGCAATAGGTTCCACGTCTCGACCATCATCCGAACCCCTTTTTCAGGAATGAGGCGTCCGACATACAAAAAGAATCCGTGATCCTCAATCGCAGGTCGATCTTGAGGGGGCTCCCGAAAAGGAAAAAAGACGTGAATCTTTTCCGCTGGAACACCGGCCTCGACAAAGATTCGCTTCACAAAACTCGATTCCGCCATCCATCCCTGAATCGATCGCTCCCACCCCCCGGCATGATAAACAGAAAAAGCCATCGCCAAAGCCAACGACTGCAACCTCGATCCGCGCCAAGGGGCCCGCAAGATCTCTGGGATAAAATTCTTCTCCAGTCCCGATCGATCAATCACTCCATCAATCAATAACGAGGAATTAACCGAATAGGGACGAAAATTATGAATGTAGTTAATCACCGGAATCCCCTGATCCAACGCCTCCTTGAAAACTCCCATCGAACCGACGGGGATCACATTATGAGTCAACCACACCTTAGCCTGTGATCGTTTTTGAGCATCGCGGAGCTTTCGGATCGAAGTCGGATTATAGGTCGGCAAAAAGAACTTCTCGAAAAGCGCCGGAGTCACCGGATGATTCCAATCCTTACTCTGGAAAAAACAGTTCTGAACCGATTCCGGCCCTAAAAAATCAGAGAGACGGTTGACCATCTCCTCCTCACTCCCATATTGCTGATAAACATTAAATATCTGAAGAATCGTTGACATAAGAGTCATCAAAGCAGCTTTAATAAAAATAACTATTCTGAAATCATAAAAATCTACCGACCCGACGATATTTCGACAAACTTTTACAATAAACAAACGTTATTCAATCAATTATACTGTCAGCTTTCGATAGACTCCTGCCAATCGATTAAAATGCTCTCCCCACGTAAACCGTTTCACGTTCTCAAACCCTTTTTGAATTAGATTATTTCTGAGTTCTGGCGAATCCATCACTCGCTCAATTTGTGTGGCAAGCTCCTCAGGATTTAACGGATCATGATATAAAACAGAATCCCCACCGACCTCCTTCAAACTTGTCGCCGATGAGATCACACACGGTAACCCACAAACCTGTGCCTCCAATACAGGAAGTCCCTGTCCCTCATAAAGTGACGGAAAGCAGAGAAGATCGCAGAGTGAATAAATTCTGTGTAACTCCTCAAATGCCGGTTCTTTGATTTCCACAACAGAATCTTGAAGCGATTCCGAAATGATCCAATTCGCCAGTTCACCCGGGAAGATCATTTCTCCTGCCTTAACGAGAGAGACTTTTCTTCCTTTTTCTTTAAGACCCTTAAACGCTTTTAAAAGGGTCGGAATATTTTTGCGAGAAATATTGGATCCCACATGAAGCAACAAGAAATCCCCCTGTTTTTTTCTCTCTTGCAAGACCCTCAGCATCGGAAATCTTTCGAACTCTTGATCAGAAACTTCTATTTTTTCATAGCGAGAATCAATTCCAAGCGGGTTGACAGTGATCTGAGATGGATCAATTTTAAAAAATTCCTGCAAATCGTTCGATGTCGATTCCGATAAGGCAAAGAAGTGTTGTGCTCTCAAGATCCCTCGCACTCTCGACTTCCACCACAAATACTGTCCCCACGACAAAGACCTATTCCGCCATTCCGCCAAGTCGTGGCAGCTCACCACCGTGGGAACATCACTGCGGCATAAGTGACCATAACTATGATCGAGGATATGAAGAATCGAATTTTTTCCTGAAGACTTGAAAAGGGTCTCGATTCGATGAGGGTACAAAACATGCCGATCCCATAGGCGCGATCGCCCAGGATCGGGAAGTGCCGTTTTGAAATTAAATTGTCCCGCTAGGTTTGGGATATGCTTTTGAAATTCTCTCCAGTAGTAGTCCATACTCCACCATCTTTCCGAAGGAAGATCAGGAGCCAAAATCACCGATTGACGTTTCATGCCTTATCTCTTCTTTGCCACAATCCAAAGATCGGGCTTCGCTGTATAAAGGTCAACGCCCTCAATCGATGTCGATGATCCATGACGAAGGGCGATCAGAAACCGGGAAAATCCATAGACGATCGATCCGATGAATACTCGGACTCTCCCCTTGATTCCCTTTGGACAAACGTGAACTCCTTTGACGATAAATGACTCAAAGCCCGTTGATCGAAGAACCTGAACCATACTCATCGGCGTAAAGCCCGATTCATGGGTAAAGTCCCCGTAGCGGGTTGCCGTTGAAAAGGGGCTTTGTGCATTAAAAGTTAAGATCCAAAGCTCCCCTCCAGGTTTTAAAGCCTTTTCCGCTACTTTAAGAAACTCCAACACATTCGCCTTTGGCAGGTGCTCAATTAAATCTTTGGCATGCACCACATCGAACTCCTCCGTTCGATCCTTCAATAACTCGATCGCATTCCCCGCATGGGTCACCATCTCGGGAGCACTCTTGCGAAGATAACTCAAATCCTCCTCACTAAAATCAAATCCCTCCAAGGATCGGAATCCCTTTTCTTTGAGCCACAGAAGCCATTCCCCTTTTCCGCATCCGACATCGGCAATACGGGCATGATGATCCAACTTGCTCAAAAAAAGAGCATAAAGCTGCTCAAATAATCCGAACTGGAGTTCTGGACGAAACCTTTTTGCCTCGGCAAAGTTTTCAGAGTAATTCCGGTAAAGATCATGGGTATCTGACATAGAGGATAAGTAACTATCCTGTGACGAACCGCTACAAAAGTAAATACCGACTTATTTTATTCTCCTCATTTACTCATTTTCCTTTAGTTTCGTGCTCATGATCCTGGAGTCTTCCACACGCCCAAAACTCTTGATGATTGGCTCCACCTATTTGACAGTCGAAAATCGGAAGAAAATCCGTGCACTTCATCACCATTTCGAAGTCACTCTTCTCCTCCCTAAAGTTAACCAACTCAATGCATTTAAAGTGGAAGTCTCTCTCGACAATGTCCCCGGTGAAGATTTTAAAATCATCCCCCTTCCTTTTTTTGGAAATCCCGAAGAAGGAACCCGCTATGGACTATGGGGACTCTCAAGAGTAATTAAGTCTCATTCATTTGATGTCATTCTCGTCGAAGCGGAGCCTTGGTCCTGGATTCGTTGGCAAACGTGGGTCCTTAAACGAATTCATTGTCCACAAACACTCTTTGGGGAATTTACTTGGGAAAACCTGCCACGACCCGGAATTAAGGGGAAAATACTCTCCCTGATTTACTTTTGTGCGGCGAAAACAACCGACTTCGTCATTGCCGGGAATCAAGACGCTAAACAGCTCTTTCAGAAATCAGGTCTTTGGGAAAAGAAAATTTTGGTCGCCCCCCAGCTTGGAGTCGATCCGCTTGTTTATCATCCCGTAACCCCTGAAACAAAAACGCGACTCCGAATCGAACAGTTGCTCCCCGAACAGGCAAAAATCATCGGTTTTGTCGGCCGTTTTATCGAGGAAAAGGGGATCTTCGATCTCATACATGCCATTGAATCTGCGAGGGATAAAAATCAATCTATTTACCTCGCTCTATTGGGATCGGGTCCCCGTGAGGATCAAATTAAAGAGCTCCAAAATCGCCACGACTGGATTCACGTTCTCCCTCCTCGCCCCCACCATGAGATCCCCCAATTCCTCCAGTCCCTTGACCTCCTTGTTCTTCCGAGCAAAACCATCAAAACTGCACAAAAAACCTGGAAAGAACAATTTGGCCATGTTCTCATAGAAGCGATGGCGTGCGGAATTCCCGTCATCGGATCTGATTCGGGAGCGATCCCTGAGGTGATTCAAAATCCCTCCTCTATTTTTAAGGAAGGAGATATCAATCAACTCGAAAAAATCGTCGTTCAATTCTTTAGGGATTCGGATCGCCTTTCCCTTACAAAAGATAACAATGTTATTTTAAATCTAATCAATCAGCACTACACTCATGCGTCAATCGCTTCTACGTATGATCAGTATATTCAAAAACAATTACACCAAGAAAAAAAGTCGTTAATTTGGATTGATCCGACTCTGGGAAAAGAAAGCCCTACCACGAAGCCACTCTTTGAATCGATTCCCTATCTCTTATCACAAAACTGGAGAATCACCTTCCTCGGTTTTAAATCTTCTGCAAACCCCGATGATATACATCAAATCATCATTCAGATTCCTAAACCACTACGTTTCCTATTTTCCTATTTCTCGCCAGTTCTTTTTCACCTCTCGATGCTTTCTCATCGAATCATTAAAGGAAGACCCCTGGCCTCCATCATCCATGCCACTCATGGGACCTATTTTTTTTCAGATATGAGTACTATTCAATTCTGGAATACCGCTTGGCTAAAAATGCAAATTAAAATGAAGTGTTTTCATTTTAGATTTTTAAAACAACTCCTTCCGACGATTTTATCTGCTCTTTTTGAAAACAGTCATCGTTTATTCAGACCCCAAGGGCTCTTTCTGGCTGCCTCCAGAGGAATTTGTGATGCGATCAACCCCCTTCTTTCCTCCTCTCCCGCATATCGAGTTTTTCCCAACGCCTATAATTCAAAGCGATTCAACCTCGAAGTACGTCTCCAACACCGAGACACGACACGCAAAGAACTCGGATTTCAACATCATGAGCGGGTTTTTCTTTTTGCAAGCCAAGGTCACTACGAGCGAAAGGGATTTTGGAGAGCCTTTCATGCTTTAAAACTCTTAAAAACAAAAGAGATACCCCTTCGCTTTCTGATTGTCGGCGGCACTCCAAAACGGTTGAACGATTTAAAATCTGAAATTCGAAAACAGGATCCCCACTTTGAAACTTGGATCACCTTTACAGGAACGACCGATCAAACTGAAAAGTATTTCTCTGCTGCCGATGCCTTTCTCTTTCCCTCTTACTTCGAAGCCTTTTGCCTTGCTGAGATCGAATGCGCCGCGTTAGGAATTCCTTTGCTGCTTACACGGCATCCTGGTGTCGAAATGATTTTGCGGCCTGGTAAAAATGGTCTCCTTCTCCCTGAAGAGCCGGATCAGATCGCTCAAGTGATCGAAAACGATTTTCTTAAACGTTCAGACCCCTGGATTTACGACACAGGGGAAGCCGTGACCCAGGAACAATACAGTCATAATTTGAATGCACTCTACGAAGAAATATGGGAGAATAAATTTAATCGGATAAAAAAATAATGAACATTCTTATCTTCCTGCGACGATTCCTCAGCGATTACTGGGTGACCTCGAACACGATTCGTTATCGTATTGAACTTCGAGCACTTCTGAGTTGCATTGATCATATTCCGATGAGTGAGCGACAAGGAGTATTGGCTGATTTAGGAGCCGGTTCTGGTGAAATGTCTCGTAGACTCTTTAAACAGGGGAATTGGAAGCAACTGATCGGAATCGAATATGATGATTCAAATTTTAAAACCCTTATAAATAACTACTCTAATCTATCCTATGCAATTTCAAAACAAGGTTCACTCTTAGATCTTCCTCTTGAGTCCTGTAGTGTTGACTGGGTACTCTCTACTCAGGTCTTAGAACATATAACTGACCATCAAAAAGCCGTTTCCGAAATACACCGCATCCTTAAGCCTGGAGGCTATGCTTTAATTAGTGTCCCCCATCCTCCAGAAATCTTTCCAAATCCAGGTCATGTGAGGCCTGGATATTCTGAAGATCAACTCAAAGATCTCTTTAATTCTTGCCAGTTTTCCTTTTTGGGAAGCCGTTATTTCTTCATCATCAAAACATTACGGAGAATTGCAGCAGTTGAGGAATTTCCTATCTTAAGGTTTTTATGTACACTCTCTGAAATCGATTGCGAAAAAGCGCTCTCAGAAAATGAAATAAAAAGCTCCCAACCTTACGGAATTGTTGTTCTTTTTAAAAAAACCTAAGATTTTCTAATAATAAAAAATAAACGACTAGAAAATAGTCCTGGTAATATATTACCAAGCCATCCAAACACAGGATCGACGATTTTACACATATTGACCCACCATTTTTTTTTGTAAAAATAGGGAATATTACCAAAACTAAATCCGGCAGGCAAGAATCTCACGTCACCTTCTCCGACTTGATTCAATAATTGCACCATCATTTTCGGATTAAAAAAACGTATATGGGGATCGCTCCATGGTTTCTTTCGTGAAGTCAGTGGACTACCCCCAGGATTGAAAAAACCGGTCAGCAAAAAATTAATTCTAGAATGCCAGATCCCGGAATTGGGAACACTAACAATTAAATATCCCTGCTGTTTCAAATGTTTAAAGATTTCTTTCAGGGCAAACTCTGGATCTAGAAGATGCTCCAAAACCTCGAAGCAAATCGCAAATTCATAGACACTGTCATTTTGTATGGCCCCTTCTGAAGTCAATAACTCGACATTTACTCCTCCTCTTTTTGCCTGTTCTACTGCTGAAGAGGAAATATCAAAACCATAATAACCAACCCCTTTATGTTGAAGATATCCTCCATAACGACGCCCATCTCCACACCCATAATCCAAACAACTCCTGCCGTTTGTTAAATATTGATCAAAGAACTTTTGTTCAATTGGATGAATCTTCCCCTCACTTGGACTCCAATTTGCATCCGTGCTCCAATAGGAATCATAGTAGTTTTTAACACTCATAAATTATTCGCTTTCATAAATTTGAATCTAAACGACTTGATCTCAACAGTTTGTACCACAATCAAACAAAAATATGCAAAAGACCCGCCGAGACAGGCCCCTTGAGTTCCGTAGTTCGGAATCAAAAGTAATCCAGTAATAATCAAAATAAGCAAAAGAATAAAGTGCTGCTTTAATAATACCTTACTTTGACCCGTCCCATGAAAAAAAAGTGAAACTGTAACAGCAAGGGGCTTTAAAATTGCCAATCCGATTGAAAAAATCCAAAGATGATAAATTTCTTCGACTAATCCTTTCTCCCACCAAAATCCCATCACCCATGGAAAAAAAAGGGTGATCGAAAGAGTCACTCCTATAGAGGAGAAAAGGCAAAAACCAACGGAGCTCTTGAGGGTCTTCATCAAATCGATCCACGAAGATTGATTGCGGCTGTAAGTCACCAGTGAAACTCGATCAATCAGATTTGCTCCAAGACTTAGGCAAATTTGAAGGAAATGCTGTGTTCTCTCATAAATCCCCAAATCATGTATGGAGACAAATTGAGAAAGCATCAAAATATCCACTTTTTCCATCAGTGAACCAACAAAGGCTCTTGGGAAGGCATTTTGAATGAATGGCTTCCAGTAATAACTCCAAACGTCACGATCCAAACAAAAACCGAGATGATTCCAAGGAATCCGTCCGTAGAGGAGAATTAAACGAATCATCCCTTCGCCTAGGCGTCCATATAGGAGAGATTCCATCCTCGGAAAATAATAGCACAAACCGACGGACAAAACTAACCAGACCACAACCCCCGTTACATCCACCAATCCAGTCCATCTAAATTGAAATCTTTTTTGTGCAATAAAAAGAGGGGTAAAGGTAAGAGATTCAATTAAAACAATCACTCCTAAGATTGGGATTACAGAACGAAGAGGATTCAATTCCTGAGTAAAAATCCGAATTCCTCCATACAACCCCATCCATGCGACGAGTCCAGCGATAAGCGCTGTCTGAAAATGAAACCGAGAGTATCGTGGGTCTTCGCCATTATAAGCGACGAACCCATCCTGATGCCCGGGTGAAAGTATAATCCCACAAAGCCCGATCGCCATCAATGCCTGTGCATAAAGCCCAAATTGCTCGAGACCCAAAAGCTTTGTTGTCATCAAGATTCCACTAAAACGGAGAACCTGACTCACGATCGATGTCCCTGCGTAGGTAAGAACCGATTTCGAGGGTAATCCCTTCATCCTCTTTTCAATCCATTGAATCATGATTTTTTCGTTAATTAAAATTGATGATCTCTGTTAGCGGGGGGGCGGCACCCTTTATAAATAGAAATCATGATCAGAGAGCCGACAAAAAGCCAAAAGAAGAGATTGATCGGAAAAACCGAAAGGGGAGATCCCGAAAAAATTCCCGTAATAAATATTCCGGATATGACAGATAAAATACCGCAACTCATAATTCGACTCCGAGGATCGACGGTCCTAAAAATCTGGAGATGAACAAAGTAAAGGAAAAGACTGGCAAAGACCATTGCGATTCCTAATCCGACAAAGCCATAGGAGACAACGGCCTGTGAGATAGCATCATGCGCAAGATAACTTCGATCTCTCGACTTCGTTCCCGCAGCGACAATATCTCTACTTCCAAAGGCAGTCCATAATTGTGAATTTGAAGTTAAGTTCTTCAAACTCTCTAAACGATCCGAATAAGTGCCGAGTCGAAATGCTTGCTCTTGAAATTCCGTTTGTGTTGGGAGCCATTTTTGAGCTACATCAATATTGTCTAACATCCAGCCAGCATTAAAAATGATCAGCATAAAAGTAACAATGGCCGATAGATAAAAAGAAATAACCCTTATTTTAGATTGATAAACATAAGTCAAAATAAATCCTAAAAATGCCATCACCCATGCTGTTCTTGCGAGACTGACAAAACAGGCATAAAGAAATAAAAGGGGAATTAAACTTTGCACGACCCACATCATCAAAAAGTCGGACTTGCGACGATCCAAGAAAACGAAGACTGTTGATAAAATAAAAAGAGCCGCCATCATGATCGAGTAAGCATGGGTTGAGTTTAAAGTCGAAAACGGTCTTGGTTTGATATCATAAAGATTTCCAATCGTTGAAGTATAACCGGATTTAATGTACTCAAATTCGAATTGAGACAATCCAAAGTGATGTTGAATAATGCCATAAATTGCAACAGGAATAAAGACCCAAACAATCAAACGTAGCACTTTGATGATCTCTTCGAGGGTCTCGAACAATAAGGGGATCACGACGATTAAAATCACATAGACCGCAGTGTTCGCACTCATCGCTATCGCTGCAAAAAGATTATGGCTCTCCTTATACGCTAGCCCCACGGAAATCGACCCAAAAACAGTCACAGTCCAAAATAAAATCCATTCTCCTTTTGAGAAAAATCTTCCTTCTAGCCAGCGCTTGATGACTAGACCCACAAAAATACCGACAAGCGTCAAAGGAGCGACTTTCAACACATCGATAATCTCATTCCAGTTCACATCTCCCGCCAAAATAAGAAGTCGCTTAAAAAAATCGAGATATCCGGAAATTCCGATCAAAAAAAAGAATCCCGCACGGGGCCAAAAAATTCCTAGGATCAGTCCAGCATACCCTAAATACTCCATCAACTGCGCAAGAACATTTCGATCCGCTTCCATGATCGTAAAGACCAACCACATACTTCCAACAGCGCCTAAGATAGGTGCCCCCACACTTAAAAATAGCCGTCGGAAATCTAACATTATGATGAATAATATAATTTAAAATTAGAGGTAACAATCATATTTAACCTTTTTCTCCCTCTACATAAATACTGTTTTCTGGGCGGTTATCAATTCTATCCAAATCTTCGCATTTTCCTTCTCTAAATGAGTACGATCTCACATTGGAAAATCCATTTTTCTGAAGCAAAAGGACAAGGGATTCCTTGGTGTACATCCATTGATGTCGATTTTTTAATCCATGCTGATGCTCAAAAATGGCCGATAACATCTCCTCTGGATTCTCTGGATCATATTTTTTAACGTACAGATCGAGATCAGGAACGACTATTCGAACGACTCCTCCTAGAGCCAGAACTCGTTTAATTTCAGCTAATATCGTTGGGACTTGGTTCGGAAATAGATGCTCTAACACATGGGAAGAAAATACTGAAGTATAGGTGTTATCTGGATAAGGAAATCTCTTGTAGAGATTGAGATAGGAAATCTTTTTAAATACCCCTCTCTTATGCTCCAGAAGCCTCTCCTCCGTCATCTTTCCAAGTTTGAACAATAACTCAGGCAGAAAAGGAACACGAGTAATCCACTGATGAGGTGTAATGTCCGTATTGATCCAACCATCAACGGGGGAATTAAAGGCTCCTAGATGTAGTTTCATGTGTTGGTTGGCGTATAACTTTTCGTGAGGATCTCAAAGAATTTCTCGGAATGAATGTTCATAGGTCGCTTGTTGAATAAACTCTAATCAATCCCCAAGCGAAGGGCAAACTCAATCGCTGGATAGCCTGCGTAGCTGGATAGCTGGATAGCCTGCGTAGCTGGATAGCTTTTAGTGGTGAGGTAGCGGCTCTACGAAGGAAAAGCCGATTCTCCCTCAGCGGCGCAGAGACGCAGCGTAATACGAATAACAAAAAAAATACATTTTGAACCACCAATTCACACGAATAAACACTAATTTCAGAGTGACCTTGAAAACAGAAGAGATTCGATTGGGACCGAATCGGGGTCCATGAGACAAGCGACTCTCGTAAACGCGCTTACGGAGATCGTTTTTCTCGTGAGTCCCATTTTGTTCAGGAACAAAATTCACTCTGTTTTCGGAATTTAAAATCTCTGCGCCGCTGCGTCTCTGCGGGAAATATTGTTTTTATTTTGATTTTTTCATCCGTGTGAATCCGTGTCCATCCGTGGTTAAAAATGGATTTAAACTATTTGGCTATCAAGCTATCCAGCGATTAGGCCTTCTTTGATGACCGAAGGGACTTTAGAAGAGTTTTGACGGTCTTATGTCGTTTCGTGTTCTCTAAATTTTCCGCCAAACTGATTTGGGTTTTCTGATTTAAAATCCGCTCCTGATAACGACGCTCTATTTGAGCGATGCTTGCATTAGTTAAGTCCAAATGCTCTCGAGTGGTAAGGGAAAATGGAATCCCTTTCTGAATAGCTACCTGTGAAAGAAAAATATTAATGGCCTCCCCCGTTGAAATTCCCAACGCCAGAAATACCTCTTCCGCTTTTGCCCTTTTATTGGCATCAACACGAGTCCTTAAAATTTCAGTTTTCAGCATGACACAAATATGACACAAATGTGCCATTTTACAAGAGCAATCTTAAACATTAAAAGCAATAATTTCCGCTTCCTACTCGAAGCCACTTTTCGTTTCCCAAACCTTTTGTGGTTGAAAATGGATTTAAGCTATCAGGCTATCTGGCTATTCCGCTTTTTTTAAAGTCCCAATAACTCCCTTAAACCCTCTTTGACTTGCCCCATCTGCACTCCATTCAAGAGCCCCATTTTGCGGATCAATTTACGACGATCAAAACTGGCCAATCCCTGTATATTTACCGCCGATGTCTTCGTGAGCCAGCGGGGATGCCCTAACTCTATTTCCCCACGCATTCCCCGTATTTGTGAGGTCAATGGAGCCACAATAACCAATGCACGGGCATCCTCCTCCCGAGGGTAAGCAAGAACCAAAACGGGACGACTTTTCTCAATCATTCCCAACTCGGCAAACCAGACCTCTCCCGATCGAGGCTCAGTATGCACCCATTTTCTCCAGCCAAATCTGAGCCTGATCGTCCGCGGTCAAGAACCCCGAAGCCGGATCTTTGACCTCGAACGGTAATCCCTTTTGAATCTCGATCTGAGCCAACATCATATTAAAGGCCTCCCCAGGCTTTAATCCCAATCTACTTAAAATCTTCTCCGCCTTTTTTAATCGTCCGGCAGGGACTCGAGCTCTAAAGAGTGTTGTTGTTTCTTGCATTCATCAATGATGCTCAAAAAGGCTCAAAAATGCAAAGAAAATAGAGTTCCATACGTATTTACATCGATGAACAGGATTTACAGGATATTATCTAAAGACATTGAATGCCGTTTGAACCACTCTCCGTGCGCAATCTCTTGGGGTCAGAACTTTCCCCCTTCATACAAAAACAATCGGAGAATTCCCGTAGAGAGGATCGTGAGCTCTTTCCGAGGAGGGGTGAAACCGATCCCCCTACAGAGAAACTCGATCGTTTTTTGAATCTAACTTGGCGGTGAATCCTCCTCTCCTATTAGCGGAGATCAATGAAGATCAGTGGTTTCCAGTGACTTTCAATTTACAGCCAAAAATCTATTTTTATCGTTGAAAATACTGATATAAATTTAAGATATGCAACAATTAATTGAAAGATCCTCTCTTCTTCAGAGGGTTTTACTTCGTCTCAAGGAATCTCCTGCCGTTGCTCTCTTGGGGGCTCGCCAGGTTGGAAAAACGACCTTAGCGCAAGAAATTGAAAAACGATTCCCGAAAAGTAAACGGTTTGACCTCGAAAGGCCATCGAGTCGAGCCGCTCTTGAATCAACCCCGGAATTGGTCCTCTCTCAAGCAGAGGGATTAATCATTGTTGATGAAATCCAGAGAATGCCCTCCCTCTTTGAAATCTTAAGGCCCCTTTGTGATCGCAGTGATCAAAAATCGACTTTCTTACTCCTCGGAAACGTGAGTCCTGATATCGTAAAGGGGGTTTCGGAATCCCTAGCAGGAAGAATTCAGTTTGTTCATGTGGGCGGATTAAATCTGTTGGAAACAGGAAACTCCTCGCTTCAGCTTCTTTGGCTCAGGGGTGGATTTCCTCGATCCTTTCTGGCTGAAACCGATGAGATGGCCTGGAGATGGATGGAGGGGTTTCAACAAACTTTTTTAGAACGCGATATTCCAGCACTCGATTCAAGGATTGCCTCTCAAACACTGAACCGATTTTGGATGATGATGGCGCATTATCATGGACAAATATGGAATGCAGCGATGATTGCCCAAGCGATGGGTCGCAGCCCCCACCTCGTGAACCATTATCGGGATATTCTTGCAGGGACTTATATGCTGAGGATTCTTCAGCCGTGGCATGAAAATCTTTCCAAACGACAAGTCAAAAGCCCAAAGATTTATCTCCGAGATTCGGGTATTCTTCATTATCTGCTTGGGATTCCCTCGCAGGAGGCATTAAGAAGTCATCCCCGATATGGAGCAAGCTGGGAGGGATTTGCTATTGAACAAATTCTCTCGGTTCACGGAGATAAGGAGGCCTATTTTTGGAGTACCCAGCGAGGGGCGGAGTTGGACTTGCTCTTACTGAGAGAGGGAAAAAGATGGGGATTTGAATTTAAATGCTCCGACGCACCGACTACTTCCCGCTCGATGCACATTGCGGTCGAAGACCTTAAGCTGGATCATTTATGGATTGTTTATCCGGGAGCGGAGAAGTATTCCCTGACGGATAAAATAACAGCGATATCACTTGAAGAAGCTCTCCTTGTAATCTCTGTTAGCTCAATAGCTCAATAGCCTGATAGCTCAATAGCCTGATAGCTCAATAGCCTGATAGCGAGTTAGCTAGCGAGGATCAGCGAAAATAAGTGGTTTAAAATGACCTTTGACTATTTCGCTTGAGAAGGAAGGGCTTCAAATTGCAATTCAGTTTCAGCTTCAGAAAGAACTCGACCCGCTTCACACCATAAACGGAGCGTATCTGGTGCGATGTCGGCACCATTTGGCCAACAGATTGTTCTATAATCAACTTTAACCTGAGAAAAATAGGACTTATCCTTAAGAGGCTCAAAGGCTTCCCCGTAAATCGTCGGTTCCAAATCAATTGGATATGAATTTCCATCTAAAAACGTGACTTGAAGGCGATAGTCCCCTAAAGCTTTAACCGAACTGATTTTGTTAGATGGAGAATAGTTCATTTGATTTACTGGAGTGGTTCAATTTTTTGCGGAAGCTTACCCGTCTGCGTATCATTCCACGCTTGGATTAACTCCTTGTTATGAAGAGCCGCCCATTCCATCACCATTCCCAGTGCTCTATTATTCAAATGTCCAGCAAGAACAGTTAAAGGATGAATACCGATCGAGGCCTCTTCATCTCCATAAATAGCATGAAAATGAGGAGCGCCATGCTCTCTAAATTGGATAATTATTTTTATCCCAAAAAATTCGGAAATTTTTGGCATAAGTAATCCTAACATAGGGGACTTCTATGTCAATCTGAGGAGGAATCCGCTTACGGAAGGATAGCCCATTAGCCCATTAGCCCATTAGCCCATTAGCCCATTAGCCCATTAGCCCATTAGCCCATTAGCCCATTAGCCCATTAGCCTGATAGCGAGTTAGCTGGATAGCTTTTTAGCGATGAGGTAGAAGATCGCAGGTTAAATCCGATTTCTCCCGCGGCAGCGCGGCGACGCGGCGTAATCCGAGTGACAAAGAAAATGCATTTTTAACCACTAATCCACACTAATTAACACTAATTTCGGAATTTCAAATTTCTGCGCCTCCTGCCCCAAGTTTTGTATACGGGCTACGGTAAATAATCTTAAATTCGTGTCGATTTGTGTGAATTCGTGGTTAAAATTTGCCCTTACCTCATTAATCGAAAAGCTCGCTGTGACTGCCTAATCGTACCAATCGTTGGAGGAACCCAGACGACCTACACCTATCAAAGTGGAACTGATGCAGCGACGATCATCTTTAAAAATAATCATGTCACTGAAAAACGCGGATCCTTTAAGCCTTAAACCCAAATTTTGCAATAGACATCTTCTCTTCCAAAATTTTCCTCATCTCCGTCCCGCATATGCGGGATCGGAGTGAGGCCGATTTCTCCTTCCTCCGAAAGCTTTCGGAGTTGGTTCCTTCCTGTTTGAAGGGGAATTCCATTGAGAGATATTTAATTTTCAATCTCGACGAATGAATCTTTTTTCGCTTTTGTAGATTCTCTTGTGAATTGGAATTCTCCTGATCTACGTCAAAATTTTGTCTATCGAGCTCTGATCTGCTTAGGTTTTGGACTCCTTTGTGCCCTTCTTATTCTTTCCTCTTTTTTTCAAAAAATCGATACCGTACTCGTCGATCAAATGATTCTCCTTCGCAATGGAATTCATACCCCCTCCCCAGCAGAAAACCTCATCACTGTGGTTGTGGACCAAACCGCAATCACCCCCGGAACCTCCGTTTTTGCCTCAGAATGGAATCAAGGGGGATGGCTGACACGCAATAACTGGATCGTGAGCCTTGACCTGATCAAAGATTATCACAAGCCTCGGGTCATTGCGTTAGATGTCGGATTAGGGGAATCGCCGACGATTGCGATGGCAGCCCCTCATCCCATGATTCCTCAGGACTCTTTTGAACGGGTTCGACGACTTCAAGACCTCATTCAAAGCGGTAATCTCGACCTCCAAAAGAAGTTTTGGGAATTAGCAGAAAGAAGACAGCTTGGAATGGAAGCCCCTCTTCCGGTACTTGGAGTCGAACTTATTCCGAATGGTCGAATTGAACGTCCGATCACCCAAGCCGCGGCCCGTGATCTTTTGTTGAAAACCGTTGTTCAGTCCTGCAAAATTCCGGAGGGATGCGTCCACGGTAAGTTTAAATCGACCCCACTTTCCTTAGATAAAATTGAGATGAAACTTCCTCCTCAGGAGATTCTTGCCGCCCCTTTACTGATCGGTTTCAATCTCCCAAATAGTGACCCAGAGAGGATTCCGCTCCTGATCCCTATTGCCATCCAACAAAACCCGGAACAAATTGTTTATGTTCCGACCTTTACCTTAGTCACCTATCTTGCTTCGAAAGATATTTCAATTCGTGGAATTTCCCCAGTCGGTTCCGGCTCCCCCTCCCTCCAAGTGGTTCCGGGGCGGTTTATTCAAATTCAAAAGGGCTCTGAAATTATTGAAATTCCGATCGATAGCACCGGATCGATGAGAATGAATCCCCGCCGTCAATTCAGCGATTTAGCCCCTACCCCATTCACTGCCTTTATTGAGGATGGATTGATCGCCTCACAAAGAGTTTCAGAGGGACGCACAAGCAATCTTCAAAATAAAACTATTTTTATTACCCGTTCCTACAATCGCGAAGAGAGCGAAAAAGCGGAATTTGAATGGACAGCCTTAGATATGCTCTATCGCCAAGATTTTCTTAAAAAACTCGACCCCTTTTTTCAAGGAATGATCTGTATTTGCGTGAGTCTCTTAGCCCTTTTCTTTTGTACCGTCATATCCGATCACTGGCACACCCTTGGATTTGTTGTCTTGACGATTCTTTACCTCGATGCGGTCATTATCCTCTTTTGGAGCGCAGGACTCCTCCTCCCCTTCTTCCTCCCCATGCTCCTCATTTTTGTGATTCAACGACTCACGGCAATCCCAAGACATGAGGGCTATTCGATCCCCGAAACTGAAATCGCAGATATCAAAGATTAAGGCTTCTTGCCATTTAATGGAGAAAAAAGAGTCTCTAAGGAAAGCATGAATGCAGGAAAAATAAAATTCCTGCATTCATGCTTTCCTTAGAAAATTTGTATTTATTCTCTTAGTACCAAGAAGGAACCGATTAATCTTAAGCAAAGGTACGAATCACCCCGACGAGAACTCCCTGTACCGATAAACTCTCGATCGGCTCTAAATCAGGGAAAAGCGGATTTTCAGCTTTCAAAAAATAACGAGATCCTTTTTTAATCAAGCGCTTCAAAGTGTTCTCTCCATCCATCAACGCTGCGACGATATCCCCCGCTTTCGCCTCTTTCTGCTCTAAAATAACGATATCTCCCGAGAGAATCCCTGCCCCAATCATACTCTCGCCACGAACACGAACGGCAAAGGCCTTCGCTGGGGATCGGATCCCTAAAGAGGCAGGAGAAAGATCTAACATTTCATCCGGCTCTGCTCCGAGTGGATCGGTCAATCCTGCCGGAATTCCTGAAAAAAGCGGTATTTGAATCAGACGCTCCACAGGGGCGGCCTTCGCTTTCGGTTGTTCCGCTAGGAAAATACCACGGGCTTTGGTATGACGAATCACTTTTTTAGCCGCCTCAAGCTTTTCTAAAAAATAGGTAACGGCTCGAGGACTTTTAAACTTACAGTGATCTTGAATCTCCCGAACCGTTGGAGGCCGAGAGTTTCCCTCTTGGTAGTTTTCAATAAAATCCAAGATCATTTGTTGTCGATGAATAGAGGAAGGGCGCATAATTTTCATGATTCATTTGGATAATGTTATTCTTTTGGATAACAGTCAAGAGTAATCATCCCGAACCTTTACCGTGCTGCTTTTTAAGGAAGCGATCGGGAGTTTACTATTGATCGATTTCTTTATTTCACTGGAAATGGGAAGGAACCATTTTTTTATTCAGATTTGATTCCTAATACCCCACGGAGTTCCTTGATCCAACCCTCAAACTGCGGATGGTCTGGCGCCTTGGAGATGATACTAAACATTAAATTTACCGCTTTATTTTGAAACCCAAAGACTTTTAAATCCTGCGCTTGAGTCCACCGCAGGGAAAGAAGTTCATTTTCATGAGTAAATTTTTGCTCATTACTCATGGAATCATACTTGGTCTTCAGATCAAACCACTCGATTCTCTTTTCCCAAAGATTAAATAAACGAGCATTCTTAAGTCCTCGATAGTGACTCATTAACAGCTTTTCTAAAATCTGTTCGGAATTTGAAAGATTGATATCCCATCCTTTTGTCTCTTTCAATAAAAGCTCTAAACGATAGGCTTTTGCGAAGTAACTTCCTGAAAGAGCGGTGCTGATCGCCTTTTTAAAATTATCTCCACTTTTTTTACCCTCTTTTTTCTCTACTTTTTCGCTGGCACTGAGAAGTTTATAATTTTCAATCTCAAAACAAAGAGCAACCAAACTATCCTCAAGCTCAGTAATCTCCGTTTTTTGATAAGCCTTGATCCATAATTGAAAAAATTGTAACTGAAATAAAAGCCCTTTTTTGAAGTTTTTATCTCCCAGCATCTCCGCATTATTTGTTTTCCACTCATTCCATTCATTCGAATCGAGTGCCTTCCCTTCAAAATCAACTTTCCGTACACAGGACTGATAAAGCTTCACCGCCGACTCCCCCGAGTCTACCGCCGCACTTAAATCTTGAACAAACGAGCCAAAATCACCCTCAAGTGCCTCCTTTTGTTTTTGTTCCAGTTGCAGGAGTAATTTCTTAATCGCTTCAAGATCAATCTTACTATCATCTTTAAGCTCTTCTCCGAGGATCAAAGGCATCATTAAAAGACAAATCAAAATAACTTGTAAGAATTGAGGCATGAGTTTTATTTACCTTGAACAAATAAAATAGCAAACCCTCCTTTTACCCAAATCCTTCCATAAGAAAATTTTGGTTCCCCTTTTCAAAAGAATTAAGAACACTTTTAGGAGCCGACTCCAAAAGGGTTTGAAGGAGATCTGATCCCGCAGCAGCGCATGGGCGTCAACTTTAGCTCCTTCTCATGGGGCGAACCTTCAAAAAAACCTTGTCTCACGCGAAGGCGCGACGTACGCAACGTTTAAATCCCTACCTCCCCTTTTTTTATGAATGAGACAAGGAGACTCCGAGGTTGATTCCTTAGGTTTATCTCATTTTTTTACAAAATTAAATCCTTTACGATTGATTTCATGCTTTTATATTCAACAGATTGTGTCAGTTAAAACCGTTGAAGATACCCACGACCATAAAGTCATCCAATTTTCTGTCTTTTTAGAAAATAAAGCCGGAAAACTTCTCGATATCGTCTCCCTTTTTGGACAATACAACGTTCATGTCGTTGCCCTCACCATCCTTGATACCGTCGATTGCTCGGTGGCGCGCCTTGTCGTCGATGATCCGGATCTCGCCCGTTCTCTTTTCCAAGAACATGCCCTCGCCTTTTGCGAAGCGAATCTGGTTGTCGTCGAACTCCCGAGCAGTGCCTCCGATCTCCGAAATGTGCTCAAGGCACTTCTCCAAGCCGAGGTCAATATTCACTTCACCTACTCCTTTTTGACCCGCCCCCGCGGAAAAGCGGCCCTCGCGATGTGCGTCGAAGATGAGGAATGTGCCACGAAAGTCCTCCTTCAAAATCAGTTCAAAGTCCTCTCCCAAAAAGACATTACACGCTGATTCCGACGTGACCTATCTTCAATTCCACTCCCTTTTTAATCTCCCTCCACTCCTCCTCTTTCTTTATCTCCAAAAAGAGCACCCCCCCCAGCTCGCAGAAATGCTCTGCTTAGGACTCCTCTTTCTTGCCGTCGGACTCTTTACCTCCCCTTGGGACAATGCGGCGGTCAAAAAAGGGATCTGGGGATTTCCCGATCATCAACACCGTTTTAAAATCAACTATCTGCCCATTGAGGAATATCTCTTCTTTTTCATTCAAACCGTTCTCGTAATTCTCTCGACTCGTTGGGCTTACCTCACCTTCCCCTCTCTATCGCTCCACCTCGAAACGACTCTCACTCCGCTCAAAGGAGTGATGTGCCTCTTGTTGTTTCTTATTTGGTTTTTCCTCGGACGATCTCTTCATCAAAAACCGCTGGCCCCTCGATGGAACTATACGGTTCATCTCTTCCTGTGGTTCAGCCCCCTTATTCTCCTTCAGTGGATAATCGGCTACGAACTCTTTGCCCCACGACTTCCCTTTCTCCTGCTCCTCAGTATGGCCTGGGGCCTCTACTACACCCTTTGCGATTTAGTTGCGACCGCTCAAGGAATCTGGCATTTTGATTCCCAACAAATCCACGGGACTAAAATCCTGAATATACTTCCTTGGGAAGAATCGGCCTTCTTCTGGATCACCAGCCTCCTCGTTGCCCAATCCTATATTCTTCTTCTCCCTGCCTCACTGCGATAAACTCACATCGCTTTTTTAAAACGATTAAAAGAGTCCCTCTTCATCCGATCGATCGCCACCATCACCTCAAGCGGTTCAATCTGCATCCCACTCTCCATCTGACTCGTCCAACGAAACCCTGAAATGGCACGCTCCATCACCGTCAACCCCTTTAGATGCTCCGCGAGTCGAGCGGCGATTTTCTCTCGCTCCATTCGCTCAAAAGGGGCCGCCCCCTCAGATCCAATCACACTCTCCAAAGTATCCCCCTCCTCGCCATCACCATCGAGCGGTAAATCAAGAGAGGTCACGGTCAAATAAGATCCTTGAAGCTCCTCCAACTTTTCTACACTGTACCCCAAAAAGTCGGCAATCTCCTCTGGAAAAGGCTCACGACCAAACTTTGCCGTAAGCTCTGCGGTCGCCTTATCGAGCCGAGAGATCTCCTTATAGTGCTGAGCAGCAGGGGAAACGACACTTTGACGGCGCACGCTGTACATCACAAAATCACGCATCCAAATTTTTGCGTAATTCGCAAAAGAGGTTCCTCTCTCCGGGTCAAAGCGCTCACAAGCACGTATCAATCCAATAAAGGCCTGCGACTGCAACTCCTCACGATCTAAAAGAGAGGAGCAATAACGATTCGCAACCCATCCGGTAAAATCGACATAACGAAGACAAACTTCATTGCGAATTTCGATCGATTTTTGGTAAACCTGATTCCACTTCGTCGCCGCTTTTCCTTTGGCCTTTTCGGCGGCGAGGCGCGGCTCTTGCCAGCAGTCACTCCAAACATTTCCGGCTTCGAGCACCGTCAAAATTTCACTTGCACTCGATTCAGGATTTAAAAGAAGCTGATCCAGCTGCTCAAGTCCCTTGATTGAAAATATTTTCTTTTTGATCTCCAATTGATCCGAGGCCAAGAGCCAGAGACGAAGCCGATGACGAGCCTCAGGGACTTCAAACAAAAGAAGTTTCTCCTGTTTTAAAAGTGTTTGAAATTCTTGAAGCTGTTTTAGATCAAGGGCTGTATCAATCTTTTTTGCCATCGCCTCCTCCTTCTATAAAACAGTGGCCCCATCCGAGGCACTTGAGACCAAGCATTCCGTTCCCTTCCAGGCTTGAGTCATTTTTTTGGTAAATGATTCCACCGCCGCAGTCTCCACTAAATTAAGTGTCGCTCCCCCAAATCCCCCCCCACTGAGTCGACCCCCAAGAGCTCCTTTCACTTTTTGAGCCGCCGCCACTAAAAGATCGAGCTCTTTACAAGAGTTCTCAAAGTTCTCGATCGAACTCTGATGGGAGTCCCACATCAATTGACCAAAACGGGCGATCTCTGATTTTTCAAGTGCCTTTTCCGCTTGAAGCACCCGATCGATCTCTCCCACCACATGACGAGCCCGCTTTAAAGCAATGACAGGAAGTTTAGCTGCATTTTTTTCTAAAAATTCCGGAGTCACATCACGAAGTGCTTTCACCCCAAGTAATCTGGCCGCCGCCTCACAAGACTCCCGACGTTCATTGTACTCTCCCGTAACCAATGCATGTTTCACTTTCGAATTGGCAATCACAAATTGCGTCCCCAACGGAATCGGAATATTCCGCACTTCAAAAGTCCGACAATCGATTCGAATCAAATGATCTTTCTTTCCAAATAAACTCGAAATCTGATCGAGCAACCCACACCTCACCCCCACATAATAATGCTCCGCCGCCTGCCCTATTTTAGCCAGCTCAAGCTTATCGAAAGAAGTCTGATAAAGTTGCTGCAAGAAAAGTCCCGTCGCAACCTCCAACGCCGCACTACTACTGAGACCCGCCCCCATTGGAAGATTACTTGAAATCTCCATCTCAAACCCTTTTGCAGGAAGCCCCCGCTTGATAAATTGATCGTAAACCCCGAGAACATAGTTCGCCCACTCATTCGATGATTGCGGGCGAACCTCCGCAATATCGAGGATCATCTCCTCTCCCAAATCGGTCGCCACTAATTTAATCTTCCCATCATGACGCACTCCCCCCTTCACCGTTGTCCCACGATCGACCGCGATCGACATCACAAGCCCCTCATTATAATCGGTGTGATTTCCTAATACTTCCGCTCGTCCTGGGGCATAAACTTGAATCATAACCGTTCAAAAAGCCATTTTTATGAAAAAACAAAAGCAGAAAATTCATAAAAATAGGTTTCATAAGATAATTTAATAGCTTGAGCGAGATAAGAATCCCTTTTGACAGGAGCCTCCCCTCAATGTAACTTAATTTCATGCAAAAAAGAGACTCCCTCTTATTCCTTCCCGTGGCATTGCTTTTCATCGTTCAGACCTTCGCTCAAACATGGGACGGGGGAACAGGGAACGCAAATTGGGGAACCAAGAATAATTGGAGTCCAAACGTCGCACCAATCTCCTCTTCAACGACAGCGATTCTCTTTACAGGAGGGAGTCGACCGGCAACCAATCAGAACATCTCCAATAATTTTCAAGTCAACTCGATCACTTTTGGCTCTGGGATGACCACCAATTTTTCGATCTCCGGAAACTCATTTAATCTTACCGGAACAAATCCTTCGATTATTCAAAACTCCTCTTTTACCGGCTCGATCAGTAATAATCTTACCCTCAGTAGCACTGTCACCTTAGGGGGAACAGGAACAGGAACACTGACTCTCTCTGGGGTTCTTTCGGGAGCCGGAGGAATCACTGAAGCTGGTATCAATCAGACCGTTCTTTCTGGAAACAACACCTACACGGGGGTCACCACAATCTCCAGCGGAACGCTTCAAGCCAATAGTAATAACGCCCTAGGCTCCACTACCGGAGGAACCACAGTTCAAAGCGGCGGCACCCTACTCATTAACAGCGGGGTCTCCCTCCAAGATAATGAGACAATCACTCTCTCCGGAACAGGGGCTTCTTCTCAAGGCGCCCTTGCCAACACTGGAGGAAGCGCGGCGGTCAATGGAAACATCCTCCTCGCAGCGAATGCGACAATCAACTCCACAGCGGGAACCTTTACTCTTGGAAATAACTCCTCAACAGACACGCTCGCCCTCAATGCCTTTAACCTCACGCTCTCCGGTTCCGGGGATACTTTCATCAATTCAAATCTCACAGGAACAGGAAATCTGATCAAAAGCGGTACGGGAACCGCAACTCTTTACGGTGATAACAACACCTTTACAGGAACAACCGCAATTACTGATGGCAAGCTCATCGTCGATACCATTACGGGCAATAACACAGGACTTTTAGGAAATGTCACGGTCGGGGATGGAGTCGGTGCCGCCAATTCAGCAATCCTCCAAAACGGAGAAAACGCCACTCCAACAGCCAGTAATGTGATTGTCGATACCGTCGCCGTGACGATCAATAGTGATGGCGTTTGGAATCTCAATAAACAGACAGAAACCGTGGGGTCTGTCGCTGGAGCGGGAAATATTCAACTGGGAACGGGAGGGGCACTGACCACGGGAGGGAATAACGCCTCAACAACGCTCTCGGGTGTCATTTCAGGAGCCGGTTCCGTGACAAAAACAGGAACCGGGATAATGAATCTTTCCGGAGCGAATACCTTTACCGGAGCAACGACGGTCTCCGGAGGAACACTCAATGCCTCCGTGACGAATGCCCTCGGTTCAACCGCCTCTCTCACCATCAATGCCGGAAGTACTCTTTTACTCAGTGGCACCGGAGTCTCCGATCGAATTAATAACGCCGCGACGGTCAATCTCAACGGAGGAACTCTCTCCGCCTCAGGAACGATTTCGGAAACAATGGGAGCCCTCACTCTCTCAGCGAATTCAACGATCGATTTAGGAACTGGATCAGGGACGATTACTTTTGCCTCGATCAATCGTATTGCTAGCTCTGTTCTCACGGTAAATAACTGGACCTCAGGCGGAACGGATCGACTCTACTTCACCAGCACCAGCGGACTCACTCCTGCCTTTCTGGCTCAAATTCAGTTTTCAGGCTATGGAGTCGGCGCGACGATCATCGGCAACGAGCTCGTTCCCCTCTCCAGTGCGATTCCGGAATCGGATAATATCCTCGCTGGAGTCCTCCTTCTGCTTCTGATTGCCGGCTTCGAATTTCGTCGGCAGCAAAAACTGAAAATGCTTAAATTAAAAGAAGCGCCGGTGTCTCAATCAAGCGTTTAAGTTCGCTCAAGAACTCCGAGGCCACCGCACCATCAATCGCACGGTGATCACAGGAAAGAGTCAAACTCATCCGTTGCCCAATCACGATCTGATTAAGCTTATTCACCACCGGTTTTTTAACCGTTGCCCCAACGGCCAAAATCGCCGCCTGCGGAGGATTCACAATCGCTTGAAATCGGTCGATGCCATACATTCCCAGATTGGAAACGGTGATTGTTCCCGTGGTATACTCCTCAGGCTTTAGCTTTCCTTCACGAGCACGAGCCGCCAACGATTTGACCTCATCGGCAATTTGTTTTAAATTTTTATTTTGAGCCTCTTGAATCACAGGCGTAATTAACCCATTCGGAATCGCCACCGCAAAGGCAAGCGCCACATTTCCAAATTGTCGAATCGTATCCCCCTCAAAAGAGGAGTTCACCGCCGGAACTTTTCGAAGAGCCTCGGCAACGGCCTTAAGAATAAAATCGTTCGGACTCAACTTGACTGGATTCGGTAACTTTTCAAAAGCCTTATTCAAATTCGCTCGAGTCTCCAGCATCGCCTCAACATCGACCTCCACCTCTAAATAAAAATGGGGGATCTGCGACTTACTCTCTTGAAGACGTCGAGCGATCGTCTGCCGCATATTACTTAACGAAATACGTTCATCTTTTGCAATCGGCCCCGAAGGATAAATCCCCCAACCCCCGGCTCCTCCCCCTGAGTTTTTAGAGGCTAGCACATCCCGTTTAACGACTCGTCCACCAGGTCCCGTGCCATTGATATAAGCAACGGAAAGTCCCATCTCCGTTGCAATCTTCTTTGCTAAAGGAGAGGCTTTGACTCTTCCGTTGGCCTTCGAAACCGAGGAGGAACCTGAAACAGGAAGCGGCGCCTTCGCAATTGCAGGTGCAGAAGCGACCGGAGCAACCGCAACAGAGGTAACGACTGGGGCAGCAACAGGAGCTTTCGCTGCAAAAACAGAGTAATCGATCACTTCATCCTTAGCCCCTAAAACCGCCATCACCGTATTCACGGCGACCTTTGTTCCCGGTCCACAAAAAATCTTTTTCATCACCCCAGAGTCGAACGACTCCATCTCAAGAACCGCTTTATCCGTTTCAACCTCAGCAATCATCTCCCCTGATTTGACCTCATCCCCCTCTTTCTTAAACCACTTCACAAGAGTCCCCTCAGTCATCGACGGGCTCAATGCCGGCATTAAAATTTCTTTTGCCATAAATTATCTTTTTTTTACTAAAATTAAATCGTTTAAAAATTAAGCGAGCGACTCCCGAACCGCTTCAATGATTCGCATTTCACTCGGCATCACCTCATCCTCAAGAAAACTGTTGTACGGCTGAGGAACATCCAAGCCGGTCACACGGATCACAGGAGAATCGAGTTCATCAAACAACTCGCGCTGAACTTGATAGGCGACTTGAGCCCCCCATCCACAAAACGGTTTATTTTCCTCAACAATCACAAGACGATTCGTCTTCGAAACCGATTCCGCAATCGTTTCAAAATCAAGCGGCTTAATCGTACGAAGATCGACCACCTCCGCATGAATCCCTTCCGCAGCCAACTTCTCCGCAGCCGCTAGGGCGATATGCGTTGAAAGACTATTCGCAACCAAAGTGATATCCCCTCCCTCACGGCGAATCTTGGCTTTTCCGATCGGAACTAAGATATCCCCCTCGGGAACCTCCCCTTTAAATCCGTAAAGCTTTTCATTCTCCAAAAAACAGACTGGATTATTACTCCGAATGGCACTCTTCAAAAGTCCCTTGGCATCATCAGGAAAGGCAGGGGAAATAACGGTAAGAGCCGGAACCCCGGCATACCAATTTTCCGGAGTATGCGAGTGAGTCGCCCCAACGCGTAGCCCCCCCCCGGAACAACCACGAAAAACAATCGGAACTGAAAACTGACCTCCTGACATGTAACGAATCTGACCGGCATTATTGACGATCTGATCAAAGGTCACCAAAGAGAAACTCCAAGTCATGAACTCAACAATCGGACGAAGACCATGCATCGCCGCCCCAATTCCAAGACCGGTAAAGCCACATTCACTAATCGGCGTATCAATAACACGCTTCGGCCCAAATTTCTTCAGAAGTCCCTCTGAAACTTTATAAGCTCCATTATATTCTGCGACCTCCTCCCCCATCAGGAAAACACGGTCATCCCGTTCCATCTCCTCCGCCATCGCTTGATTCAACGCTTCTCGATATAATATTTCAGGCATATAAAAACTCAGTTTAATTCAAATTAACGGTGAAAACGGCCACGATGTTCGAGAGGAGGAATCTGATCCTCGGGAGTAAAGATATCTTCCCAAAGCGTTTCAAGTTCCGGTTCAGGACTCTTTTCAGCAAAATCGTATGCCTCTTGTGAAATTTTTTGAGCCTCAGCATCCAATTGATCAAAGGTCGGATTATCCATGATCCCCTCCTCCATCAAGCGAGAGCGATAGGTCAAAATCGGATCATGTTGCTTATGTTTTTCGATCTCCTCTTTGGTTCGATAACTTCCAGGATCGGACATCGAATGACCGCGATAGCGATAAGTCTTAATCTCCATCAATGTGGGCTGACTCTCCGTACGAGCCAGATGCACCGCTTCCGCAGTCTTCGCACGAACATCATCGACATCCATTCCATCCGCCACAATCCCCGCCATATCGTAGGCTTGGGCGCGATTCACGAGCGGGAGACCGGCTGAAGAGCGGGCGAGACTTGTTCCCATCGACCACTCGTTATTCTCGATAATATAAATAATCGGCAATTTCCAAAGAGCGGCCAAATTTAAAGACTCATGAAACGGTCCTTGATTCACGGCACCATCCCCAAGATAACAAAGAGTGACCCCACCATCTCCTTTGTATTTTTGAGAAAAAGCGATTCCCAAACCGAGCGGAGTCTGTCCTCCAACGATTCCGTGACCACCGTAAAAATGTTTCTTCGCATCAAAGAAGTGCATCGATCCCCCTTTTCCACGCGAGCATCCTGTCGCCTTCCCAAACAGCTCTGCCATACAGGCCTGAGGACACATCCCACGAGCGAGCCCGTGACCGTGATCCCGATAGGCCGTAATCACTCCATCATGCGGATTTAAAACCGAGATCGTTCCGACCGCAAGCGCCTCTTGTCCGATATAAAGATGACAAAAACCTTTAATCTTTTTTTGCGTCGCCGCTTGAGCCGCTTTCTCTTCAAATCGACGAATTAAAAGCATCTGCTTTAAAAGATCCAAACGATCCCCTGGACTCTGCTGTGGAAGCAGCTTCGTGGAACCTTCATTAAACGAACTCTTTTTTTGGCTAGTTTTAGTCGTCGGCATAAGAGGAATTCTGCATAACTGAAATCTCCTTGTAAAGTGTTCGTTGAAATAAAACCGCTTTTTTTTCAATTTTCCGCTGCATTCCGTAGATTTTTACCGAATTCTAACGATCCAGAGCATCGATCGAATTTATTCAGTTGATTGAAAAGGAATCTCAGACCATATTTTCATAAATCGGTCAAAGACCGAAACTAAGGATATCTCCTCACTAAAAACATTCTCGACCCCATTTCAGTCGCATTGAATTCCGATTTATGAATTTTAAAAATACAATCTCATTTGTTTTTTCCTTTTTGGGCTTAACGAACGCCAAAAACAGCACCAAGATCTCACCCAACAGGTATCTCCAGCCGTGGCACCAAAAAATGAATTGGGCTCTCATTTTTGGAGTTACCGTCGCCCTGCTCTTAAACGGTTATGCGATCCTTTGGATGATGAAACAACCCCTTCCTCCATTCCTTTATCAGCTCGCCGACAATATGAACGGTCTCTTCAAACCGATCCCCACCCCCTGCCCCCCTTTTGAATCCACCGTAATTAAAAATAGTTCCGGTAAAATCATTGAGAAACAATTCGTCGTCCCCACCTTTCTTGTCCCCCACAATCGACTCCCCTTCCCCGTCAAAAAAGAAAATCAAAATCCACCCCCTCCCTAGTGTAGTGCGTCACACGCTCTGTATTGTTTTACCCACTCTTTTCCCTTTGAAGGGGAATAAAGAACTCTCTTAGGAATGCAAAAAAGCAGCCCCGACAAAAATCGGGATGCGAGGACTTGAATTTAAAACAAAATCTTCACTTTCCTGCCTCCATGCCTTCCTAAGAGAGATTGAATTTCATTGGATCTTGGAAGGAACCCCTTTTTATCTTCTTGCTCCTTTTCGTATCCTTTTTAGAAAGGAGGGATAATGAAACGCTTTCAAGGAGTTATCACCGCACTCGTCACCCCATTCCTCAATGGAGAGATTGACGAAAAGGCCTTTATTCAACTCATCGAATCCCAGATCGCCAATGGAATTCAAGGGATCGTCCCTGTCGGAACGACGGGAGAATCGCCCACTCTTTCCAACGAAGAGCATCTCCGCGTGATCGAGCTCGCCGTTCAAACCGCCAAAGGCCGTATTCCGGTCATCGCCGGAACCGGAAGCAACAGCACTCAAGAGGCAATTGACTTAACTCAAGCCGCTGAAAAATTGGGAGCGAATGGAGCTCTCCTTGTTGCCCCTTACTACAACCGCCCTACCCAAGCAGGCCTCCTCGCTCATTTTAGCGAGATCGCCAACGCAACTAAGCTCCCTCTCATTCTCTACAGTATCCCCGGTCGCTGTGGCGTTGAAGTCGCCGTTGAAACAGTCGCTCAACTCGCGAAAATGCACCCCAATATCGTCGCTATTAAAGAGGCGGGAGGACAATCGGACCGTGTCAGTCAACTCCGTCAGTTACTCCCGGAATCTTTCGATATCCTTTGTGGCGATGACTCTCTTTTCCTCTCCTTCATGGCGGTAGGAGCGGTTGGCGTGATTAGTGTTGCCTCGCACATCGTCCCAAAAGAGATCATCCAAATGATGCTCACCTTCCAATCCGGAAAAATCGCCGAAGCGGAAAAAATGCACCGCGCCCTTTATCCAATCTTCAAAGATCTCTTTATCGAAAGCAACCCCGCCCCTGTAAAGGCTGCCCTCGCCCGAAAGGGACTCATGAGCTCTGAGGTGCGTCTCCCCTTGGTCCCTCTTCAACCGGAAAATCAAGACAAGCTCTTTAAATCCCTTGATCGATTGCAATAATCGCAACTTTGATTAAAAGTCGGGGTTTATTCAGTTAATGAACGATGACTCCTTTCCAATCTGCTCCGATCAACATCAGAAAGAGCATTCCTTGAGTCTGGAGGATTTAATCCTCAATCGGCGGGATTTTTTGATCCGCTCGGGGATGGGAATGGGAGCCTTGACTCTTTCCTCAATTTTTGGGATCGATCTTTTTCCTGAAGCCAACGCCGCAGAAGCCCCCTCTTTGAGGACGGGGAGCTCTCTATTGAGCCCCAAGAGTCCTCATTTTCCAGCGAAGGCAAAAGCGGTGATTCATATTTTTGCTGCGGGAGGCCCCTCGCAGGTTGATACCTTTGATCCTAAACCGATCCTTAAAAAATACGAGGGGCAAAGCCTTCCCGGAATGAGTGGGGTGGCTTTTCCCTCTCCCTTTGAGTTTAAAAAATATGGAAAATCGGGGATTGAGGTCAGTGATGTTTTTTCGAAACTCGGAGAGTGCGTTGATGAAATGGCGATTATTCGATCGATGTGGACTGATGTCCCTGCGCATGATGTTGCGGCGCGGATGATGAATACGGGGTCGTTGCAGCTTCCTAAGCCAAGTATGGGCTCTTGGGTTCTTTATGGGCTGGGAACTGAAAATCAAAATATGCCTGGGTTTATCTCCCTTGGTGGGGAGCCAGAATGGCGCGCCGCCAATTTTTTGCCGAGTCCCTATCAGGGCTGTAATGTCAATTTCTCCGCAAATACAAAAGCCAATGAAGTGATTAAAAACATCAAAAGTTCATTTGCCACTTCTGAAGTTCAGCGGCAACAGATTGATTTTGCAAAAAAAATGAATGAATTTAGATCTCAATCCTCTAAGGCACATGACCCTCAGATGGAGTCGCGGATTGAATCTTTTGAAATGGCTTTTAAAATGCAAACCGAGGCGACGGATGCTTTTGATCTTTCGAAAGAACCGGAAAATATTCGCAAGCTTTACGGAGAGACCGATATGGGTGCGAAACTATTGGCGGCTCGAAGATTAGTCGAGCGAGGGGTACGCTTTATTCAAGTGAATGCCGGAGGATGGGATCATCACAATGACCTTCATAAAAACCTTCCAGAGTCGGCCAATAAGATTGATCAAGCAGCGGCCGCCCTGATTCAAGACCTCAAGCAACGAGGCATGCTCGATTCTACTTTAGTCATCTGGGGTGAGAATTTGGACGGACGGTGGTCATGGATCGAAACGGCAATCCGATCCCCGGTCGCGATCATAACGGGAAGGCATTTTGCACCTGGATGGCAGGAGGAGGGATTAAGGGAGGAACGGTTTACGGAGCGACGGATGAATTTGGCGCAGCCTCCATAACAGATAAAGTTCATGTGCACGATCTTCACGCGACAATTCTCCATCTGCTTGGGTTTGATCATACAAAATTAACCAATCGCTATAATGGAAGGGACTTTCGACTCACGGATAACTACGGAAAGGTCGTTCAAAAGGTTCTGGCCTAGAAGATTGTTCAAGGGAGCCCATGAAAGTTTTTTTCAAGTTAAAAAGAGATTTTCTCCCTCTCGGCCCTCTGCGCCTCCGTGTCTCTGTGGTAAAAACGGTGTTTCTTCTTTTTTTAACAGGGCTTTCTTTTGCTCGTGCCGAATTAACCGCAAATGAACTCGAGTTTTTTGAAAACAAAGTTCGACCGATTTTAGTCAACGAATGCTATAAATGTCACAGTATTGAGAAAGGGACCTCTAAGGGGGGGCTAACCTTGGATAGTATGCAGGGGATGCTTAAGGGAGGAGATCGAGGCGAAGCGATTTTGATTCCGGGGAATCCTGATAAAAGTTTAATGATTGAAGCGATTCGGCATACGAATCCAGATTTGCAAATGCCGGCAAAGTATCAGTTAAAAGCGGAGGAGATTGAGGCGCTCACCGAATGGGTTCGAATGGGGGCACCTGATCCTCGAAAGGCTCCGGGGATTAAGCTTTCAGGACTCAATGAGCAAGCACGAAGCCATTGGGCATTTCAGAAGGTCGGCTCCCCTTCATTGCCCTTGGTTAAAAATAGTACGTGGGGCCAATCTCCGATTGATTCATTTGTGCTGGCAAAATTGGAGGAGAAGCAAATGACTCCTTCCACGCAAGCTGACAAAGAGACTTTAATCCGTCGGGCTTATTACGATTTAATTGGGCTGCCTCCGAATCCTGCGCAAATTGAGGCCTTCAAGGCAGATAAGAGCAGAGGAGCCTTTGCGAAGGTTGTCGATGAGCTTTTGAGCTCTCCGCAGTATGGAGAGCGCTGGGGACGTCATTGGCTCGATACGGTTCGTTACTCAGATACTGTTGGAGCAAACATTAATACGAATAATCAGATCCTCGCGGAGTATCGTTTTCCTTATGCGTGGAGCTATCGTGATTATGTGATCCGCTCTTTTAATGAAGATAAACCGTATAATCGATTTATCATCGAGCAATTAGCCGCCGATCAGCTTCCGGAGTCGGCGCAAAATCCGGAGATTCTTGCCGCGCTTGGCTTTCTCACTGTAGGCGAACGATTTAAAAATAAACAGGATGAGATCAATGAAAAAATTGATACCGTTTCGAAAGGATTTCTCGGGCTGACGGTCTCTTGTGCACGATGTCATGATCATCCTTTTGATCCGATTCCGACCACTGACTATTATGCTCTTCACGGGGTATTCTCCAGCACAATGGAGCCTCAGGAGAAGCCGATGATCAGTGTTCCAATAGAGCCCGAGTACTCGGAGTATTTGAAGAAAAAAGAGGAGATTGAGAAAAGAAATAAAGAGGATTATTTAAATTTAGTGGTTCAGTTGAATGCTCGTTTCTTAAAAAATTCTCATGCCTATTTGACAGTGATAGCAGATAGCATCAAAAATAAACAAAAGCCTAAAGATCGACAACAGGCGCTGCCTCTTGAAATAAACACAAGAGAGGATCGTGAATTCGTCAATGGGTTAACGATACTCGTGATGAAAAATGAGAGGCAGAATCCCCTGATGACTCTTTTTAAGCGATTGGCCTCTCTTTCGGATGCAGAGATTGAGAAACAAGCGGCAGAGGTCTGTCAGAAATTTCTGAAGGATCAAAATTCCAAAGCCTTTTTTCCGCCGCGATTTGAGATCGCCCTTCAGCAATCACCGATAAAATCGCATCAAAATCTTGTTGATCTTTATGCAAAACTTTTCGCAGAAATTCAGCCGACTTCAGAAATTGAAATCCGTCGGCTATTTGCATCGATCACGGAAAGTGAGACCCCTTCTCAAATCGATCCGTTGATCCAATTTCCGCTTGAGATTTTTCCTGCATCCCAACTAGATACAGAGAAATTGACCTCGATTGTTCAAGGATTTTCAAGGCCTCTGGAGAAGTTTATTATGATTTCTAAAAATCGAATCTCATTTTCACCGCTCAGTCTTTTGGAGTTGACGGCTCCGGGGGCTCCTGCGCGTGCGATGATCGTGAAAGATGTGGCGAAACCCAAGAACTCTCCCGTATTGATTAGAGGACAGGCAGAAATGCCGGGAGCGATTGTGCCACGTGCCTTCCTTTCAATTCTCTCTCCCGAAGGTCAACCGCAACCGTTTCGTGAAGGAAGTGGTCGGTTAGAACTTGCTCGAGCGATTGCCGATCCTAAGAATCCGTTAACGGTTCGAGCGATGGTGAATCGAGTCTGGATGTGGCATTTTGGTTCTGGCCTTATCTCCACTCCCGATAATTTAGGAACTCAAAGTGAGGCGCCAAGTCATCCTGAACTACTTGATTATCTATCGGAGGTCTTTATCGATAATGGATGGTCGATCAAAGAGCTTCATCGGCTCATGATGCTTTCCAGTACCTATCAGCAAAATGGCTCTGATCGGGCTGAGTATACTGAAATTGATCCCCAAAATAGATTACTCTGGCGTGCGAATATTCGCCGACTCGATTTTGAATCGATTCGCGATTCTTTAATTAGCTTTGGAGGGAACTTGGATACGACTCTTGGGGGGAAACCGGTCAATTTAGTCGATGAACCGTACAGCCATCGACGGAGTGTCTATGGGTATATCGATCGGGGGAATCTTCCTGAGCTGATGGCTCAATTTGATTTTAGTAATCCGGATGCCTCCAATTCTCAAAGGAATTCGACAGTGGTTCCTCAGCAGTCGCTCTTTTTTATGAATAGCCCCATGATTATTGAGGTCGTGCGGAATATTTTGAATCGATCGGAGTTTACTCAAGCCGCAACTGAGGGGGAAAAAATTATTGCTCTCTACTTGATTGTGCTTCAGAGAACTCCAGAAATGGAGGAGGTTGATTTAAGTCGCGAGTTTTTAAAGACAGTTCCAGCGAAGCGAGTTGCCGAAAAAATCAGTGAGGAACAATTGATGAAGATCAAATCGGCCGCTAACGAAAATGATTCAAAAAAGAGGGAGAAAAGAATTGGAAAAAAAGAGGCTGTAAAAAACGAAGGGACTCTCGTGATGCGAACTCCACTATCGGCTTGGGAGGCCTTGGCTCAATCACTGATCTTTCTCAATGAGACGATCTACGTCAACTAACTCCCATAAATCGGTCAAAGACCGAAACCAAGGATATCTCCTCAATGAAAATAGTCTCTCCCCCATTTCAATCCCATTGAATTCCTTATTTTTAATAGTGGATTTTTTAATCTTGGTGGCTATCCTCCCTGGTTATGTCCTCTAACTTACATGCTAACGCCGCTGGAAAAGTGAACCTTCGTACTCCCGAAGTCATGAGTCAAGTTCAAGCGGAAGTCGAAAATCATTACCGCAGTCCTATTGTCGAATTCCTCCGCTATTCAGGACAACCGATCTCAAACGCCGGATTAACGATCAAACTCGCAAAGGCCTTCGGCTTTTGTTACGGCGTTGAGCGCGCCATTGATCTCGCTTATGCCGCCGCTAAAGTTTTTAAAGGAAAACGGATCTACGTCTTAGGAGAAATCATCCACAATCCTGAAGTCAACGATCAGCTCAACGCCATGGGAATCGAGCACATGCACGAGGTCGATGGTCATTATCCGATCGACAACCTTTCTTCCGAAGATGTCGTGATTGTCCCCGCTTTCGGCGCTGAAGTGAAAACGATCGGACGCCTCAAAGAACTCGGTTGTAAACTGGTCGATACAACCTGTGGCGACGTCATGTCGGTCTGGCGCCGCGTTCGTCAATATCGAAAGGAACAGGTCACCTCGATCATCCACGGAAAAGCGTGGCACGAGGAAACAAAAGCAACCGCCTCCCACGCCGCAGGGGAAGATCGTACCGGACGCTATCTCGTCGTCTACAGTCTCGCGGAAACGGACTATGTCTGTAACTATATTCGGAACGGCGGGGACCGTGAGGAGTTCCTTAAAAAATTCGAAGGAGGATACTCTACTGGTTTTGATCCCGATCTCCATTTGAAAGCCGTCGGTGTTGCCAATCAAACGACCATGATGCGCGGCGAAACTGAAGAGGTTCAAAATCGGATTAAAAAAGCGATTGAAGATCGTTTCGGCGCTCAAAATGTCACTCAACACTTCCGATTTTTTGATACTATTTGTGGGGCGACACAAGAGAGGCAAGATGCGCTTCGTGATATGCTCGACCATGAAAAAATGGATCTCCTCATCGTCGTTGGGGGTTATAACAGCAGTAATACCTCTCATTTGGCAGAAATGGGCGAGGGACATCTTCCGACTTATTTTATTAAAAACTCTGAAAAACTAATTTCCACCAGTGAAATCGAACATTGGAATCAACATGACAATATCGAGATCTCCACAAAAGATTGGCTCCCGAAAGGCAATGTCACTGTCGGAATCACCGCGGGGGCCTCTTGTCCTAATAATTTGATCGAAGAGACGATCCGTCGAATCTATGAGCTCCGTGGTGTCGATGTCGAAACGATTCTTCCCGCCGATTATCGCGACCAAGTCCCCCCAACAAACGCCAGCGGCTCTGCTCATTAATTGTTCACTTTCCCTCAAAGAGAGGGAGAACTTAAGAAATATTCGAAGACAGTTTCTCACGCGAAGCAACTGTCCCCATGGAATGGGGAATGGCACAGTTGTGAAGTTGGATTTTTAAAAACATTTTTCACGCAAAGCCACAAAGCTTCCCAAGGTTCTCCCCACAGGAATTTCGAAAACAAAAAAAATCATTTGCCTTTTCGGGAGGAGCCTTGGGCAACTTCGCGGCTTCGTGTGAAAATGTTTTAAATTGTATTTCCTTAAGTTGACGCCGATGTGAAATTCTTCGAGATGCGAAGATTTGGTTCTATTGCAAAATCTGGGTTTAATCAAAAAATTCTAATCACAGGAGAGATGGAGTTTCATTTCAATTCACTGACGACAAACGAATTCACCACCCGAACTCCATCATAATCTTGTCCGGAATTCAAATCTTCGGTATACAAAATTTTACATCCCAATGTAATCGCAGCCGCAATGATGGAGGCATCCCAGGATTTCTTAAAAGCTCAATGGCAAGATGTATTTTTCGAAAGTCAAATTTTGAAATGGTTTTTCAATCTTAATCATGAGATAGATAAAGGATGCTTCCTAATCCTAAGTTCGAACTCATTAATGTCCCCTCTAAATCCGGTGAGGAAATCCAATACCTCTTTCAAGGAAACCTCGCAGAGGAAATTCCCAAAGAGGAGTTTGAAGGAAAACGTGAGACTACCGCTCTGATTCGGAACGGTAAGCAACGTCTGCTTTTCACAGGGCTCGGAAAAAAAGAAAAACTCAACTCCTTTATTGTCCGTGAAGCGACGGGGGTTGCCATTCGACAACTCCTCTCCATTGGAGCCGAGGAGATTACCCTCAATTTACTTGGCCTAGAGGATCATCTTGCCTCCGCAGTCGAAGGAGTCCTCCTCGCCTCTTATCTCTTTGATGACTTCAAACCGGAGGATCGCAAACGTCAAACGAACTTGAAAAGTGTTCGTTTGAGGGTTTCCAATGCCAAATCCGAGGAGCTGCAAGCCGCACTCCTTCGTGGAAAAATTTTTGGAGAATCGATCAATCAAGTCCGTCATCTCGGCAATCTTCCTCCCAATGAAGTTTACCCGGCACGGATGGCAGAGGAGTCGATCAAGCTCGCCATGAAATGGAAGCTCCGTTGCCATATTTGGGATGAAAAACAATTACGCAAAGAGGGCTTTGGCGGAATTCTTGCCGTCGGAAAAGGGTCGAAATGCCCTCCCCGATTCATCGAACTTGACTATCAAGGGGGAAAGAAAAATCAAAAACCGATCGTCGTGATCGGGAAAGCAGTCACTTTTGATACGGGTGGAATCTCGATTAAACCAGCCGGCGGGATGGAGGAGATGAAGTACGATAAAATGGGGGGGTGCGCCGTCCTTGGAATTATGCAAGTCGTCGCTCGTCTCAAGCTCCCTCTTAATATCATCGGTCTGATCCCAAGTGCCGAAAATATGCCCAGCGCCAATGCCTATCGTCCCTCCGACCTCGTTAAGGCCTACGATGGAAAAGTTATTGAGGTCCTCAATACCGATGCCGAAGGACGCGTCATCCTCGCTGATGCCATCGCTTATGCGCGAATTCATCTAAAGCCGGAATGGATCGTCGACTTCGCAACCCTCACAGGAGCGATGATCGTTGCCCTCGGAACTCGCCGTGCAGGAGTCTTCTCAAATCAAGATTCTTTACGAGATCTCTTTTGTCTCGCGGGCCATCAATCCGGAGATCTTGTCTGGCCGATGCCGGTCGGAGATGAATATGATGAGCAGATCCGCAGTGAGATCGCCTGCGTTAAAAACACCGGAGGACGGGATGCCGGCTCCTGCACCGCCGCCTCCTTTTTAAAAACATTTGCCGAAGAAACTCCTTGGATTCACGTCGATATCGCCGGAACCGCCACCACTGCAAAAGCACTCCCCTGCATCGAAAAAGGAGCTACCGGATTCGGCGTTCATCTCACCATCGCCGCCCTTGAGTCCTGGATTAAAAAATAATCTTTTAGTCCCTCACTGTTTGAATTCTTCGCAAAATAGTCAACATTTTGTGATTTTTGTGAGGGACTGCAAGTTTCGGCAAAGCCCGAAACAAAAAACCAGAATTTCTGTTTTCTGCGAAGCAAATTTCATAAACCGGAGTCGGAATGATTTTTTTCGATCTAAGAACGACTCGTCCATTAAATGAGCCTTGCTTCCGGCTCGTCCGGTTTATGAAAAGGATCGCGAAAACGATAAGCTAAAAATCGCTGGAAGTGAAAATAATTTTGTAGGGATGCAGGAAAAATACCGGATTCACCACAGAGTAAACGGAGGAAATACTGGTTTTATAAGAAAACGAGAAATGCGATTTATTTTGTTAAGTTTGTTTTGAAAAAAAAGAACAGAATTTTCATCTGTTACCCTCCGTTTACCCTTCCATGAGAAGGCAAGTCAAGAAGTAAGAGAAAGAGATTTTCGGGATTGTATTTTAGAGATCAAGATCACGCTTCCATTCGCACTCTTTTATGGAACCTTCAAGGGTTCCGGTGCATGATAAAATCCGGTCTTGAGCTGCTATCTGCGGTCCGCCTTTAAAAAGGACAGGGTATACGACGCAGTCATCAAAATCGGGATCTTTCTCTAAAATCTTATCCGTTAAAAATCTTTCTTTTTTTCTCCTCGAGCTTTCTTTCCTTGATTCTTTTGTTTTGTTTCGGGCTTTGCTTAATTAAAAGCCTGCCTTTAAACCTTCTGTAATTTCAAGGCTTGATAGGGTTCTTCGCTTTTCCAGAGAGCATGTAAAAGCACTGCAAGTTTTCGAGCGACTGCGATCACCGCTTTTTTCTTAGCCGCTCGTCCTCCCCGTTGGATAAGTTTGAGTCCAAAGCGCTTGAGATCACTGTCGGGGCCGAACTTTCCCAAGATATATTGAGCGCAGTTGACCAAGAGCCGGCGTAACATCGAGTTTCCCATTTTACTAATCCCTAGTTTTTTATCAATCTCCCCCGATTGATCTCTCTTGGGTTTTAGTCCCAAATACGCCCCTACTTCTCGACTGCTTTTAAACTTCCCAGGCTCCTCCAAAATCAAAACATACGCCAGTGAGGTGATCGGTCCCACGCCAGGCACTGCTTTGAGCTTTTTGATCTCAGGGTAATTCTTTTCCTGCGCCAAAATCATCTGATCATACTTTTTTATCTCTTCACTCATTGATCCAATCGATTTGAGCACTCCTGTTAAACACCCTTTAAGCTCCTCCGGTAACTCAATTTGACCACTAAAACACTTCGTACTCGTCTCTTTGAGTCGATATCCAAAGTTCTTCGCAATCGATCTCAACGTGTTCACAAGGTCAGCTCGGGCGTTGACTAAGCTCTCCCGTCCCTTGATCCACCCCAAATCCAATCGATGGGCTCTTTTTCTTATCTGCACAGGCTTTAAGAGCTTGCGATCCGCACGAGCTAATCGAGCCAATTGCTCCGCATCTCTCGAATCACTCTTGTTGCAACTCTTCCAAATCGATTTCACCTCGCGACTATTGGCCACGATCCATTTCACTCCCTCTTGCTCACAAAGATCTACAATCCATCCCGTGTGTACCCCGGTTTCGATCGCCAACTCGCTCCCTTTGTGCTTCCTTAAAAAAACTCTCATCGATTCAGGATCATTACTCACACTTCCTCGCTCTTCCACCTCTCCATCTACTCTTAAGACGCAGTACCAATTTTTTTTGTCTCCCAAATCCATTCCAATCATGCTATTGTTCATTCGCTAACCTCCGTTGGGGTGACACGTTGAAGTATCACCGGTTTGTTTTTTTCCACCCGGACTTTAACATATTCCAACGAGGTTAGCCTTCTCATTCTATCTGCGGTAAAAATTGTATTTTAGTTGTCATAAAGTTGATCCTCATGCGACGGGACGGGGTCTTGATCTTTTTCCCAATACCTGAAATGAGTTTATCCCAAAACCGTCAAGGTTCCACTGGTCACCCCGAGTTGATTCACTACTTTTAAGCGTCTTCCTAACTCCTCAGGCTCAATTCGCTTCGCCATCAAATCTTGATAAGCTCTGATGACTTTTAAAGAGTCCTCCTTCGACTCCGTTAACAACTCCACCCGAAAACGATTAACCCCTGCCTCGACGAAATCCCAAAAATAATCGACCCCGCTTTGGGCCTTGCCATGATAGACCGTATTTCGACATCCCACATCAGCCTTCAACGGATGAAGCATTCCCACACGATCTTTGAGTGCCACTTGATGTCGATCACAAGGACGCCCGCAATCGGTGTAATCTTTTCCTTTCGATAAGAAGGCCGCAAAAACACAGTGCTCCATATGAAACATCGGCAGATGTTGATGCATTGTCAGCTCAAACCACTCCGGAGGGGTCGACTGGAGAAGGTCTAAAACTTGACCGGAATTTAAATCGTAAGAGATCGTCAGATGATTCAACGGCTCCTCTTTGAGAAGTGCTGCCGTGATCGGGTTTGCTACGTTCAAGGAGAAATCTCCGATCAGCGGAAATTTCTTATCCCGAAAATAATCGATCCCCCCTAAGTTTCGAATCAAGACTCCATCGGGATCGGCCTGCTCAATCACCTTAAAAAAACCGACCTCTCCCGATTTTTGAATTCGCGGAGTCGCTAAAAAAATCTGCGAACCGCCATGGGCGCGAACTTGAGCCACTGCCTCTTTTCCACGACGAATATCTTCGTAATCGACATAGATCGTCGAGATCCCTGATTCTAATGCCGCCTGCAGTTGCTCAGAAGTTCGACAAAGGACCCGCAGATCAAATGAGGTCTCTCCTTCGCTTCTTTGTTTTCGGTTCGATTTCGGAATCGAATTTAAAATTGTTTCCAAAGTTCCCTTTGATTCCGTCGCTTCCACAGGGAGAGTGGATTCCGAATCTCTTAAAGCCTCTTCAAGCCGCATCACCCACTCTCGACGAAGTTGATTGAGCTCCTTGATCGGAAGCATTCCCTGCCCTTCCAAGTGAAGGGCGACCTTTTCCAGTTCAAAAGGGGTCTCTCCGAGACGTCCCATCTGTTCTTGGACTCGTTCTAAAGTCAACGGTTGATTTTTCGCCTCGATTAAAGGGATCGAGGAGAAAACCGTTACCCCGACCTCTCCGAAAGAGGCCTCTACTTTAAGTACCTCACCGACACGACCGCTCACCAAAAGAGCGACCTTTTTTCTGCTCGCAGCGGTTTCTTTTGAAAAACTTTGGCGTATTTTTTTTTGTAAATGCGGATCATCCGTCTTCCAAACCCGATGCCCAACGCGAATTCGATTCAAATTTAATTTTCCCTCTTCAAATCGAAGCCAATCTCCTTTGACCCCCCAAACCCGTCCCCCTTGTTCACGGTCTGTATCCCCACT
>CAMCSM010000014.1 GCA_945877805.1 Methylacidiphilum caldifontis
TCCGCAACAGGATGGAGGGGATTGGATTGTGTTGTACATGGACGAAATTTGCGTTTTTGTTTGGCAAAAAGTCCAGCTTGGCGCATAAGACGATTAATTCGATTTTTTCCGATTCGTAAACCTTGATCTCTTAGATCCCATTGAATACGAGGAGAGCCATAGGTTTTACGGCTTTGAACAAAAGAAGTTTTTATTTTCACAGTAAGATCCTTATCTTGATTTTTTCGCACACCAAAGGGCTTTTGCTTCTGGGCATAGCTGGTGCTTCGAGGTATGTTTAACGTGTTGCAAATCTCGGCGCGTGAATATTCAGATGCCATTTGCTCCATCAACCCATAAATGGGTTGGCGCCCTGTGATTCTGAGCAAATGGCAATGGCTTTTTTTAAAATTTCACAGGCTCGATCCTTGGCTCGAAGTTGTTCTTTAAGAAGTTTTACTTCTCGCTCTAGCTCTGTACGAGATCCATTTTTAATCTCTGGAATGAGACTGGGAGGCTCATGGATCAAGGCTTTTTGCTTCCAGCTCCTTAGGGTCACTGGATGGACTCCTAAATCTTGTGCCACATCCTTTAACGTTTTGTCGCTACTGAGTAGTAATTCTACGGCTTGTTTCTTAAATTCAACCGTGTGTTTAATTGCTGATTTCATAGTTTATTCCTTATTAAACCAAAAAAACGTGTCCACAATATTGAAGAAACCTCAAAGTGGAAAGCGAAGAAAGGAGACTTAAATCAACTTCCGATAAAACAGAAGTGGAAAATTGCTTATGAAATACGAGAGGAAAGTTTTGTGAAAGTGGATTGGCTTGCTCAAGAGTTGGGAATCAAAAGCAAGAGAAGTCTTATCACAGGAATGAGTCTTATCCGAAAGGGAAGACTCTAATTTACTTTTTACGTCATGACACGAACACTGCGAGAAGTCTTATCACAGGAATGAGTCTTATCCGAAAGGGAAGACTCTAATTTACTTTTTACGTCATGACACGAACACTGCGATTTTTTGATAGAAAGAAAAACTAAAAAGAATTATTCCTTTTATTATAGGAAAAATGCTGGCCCTGATATTTTGAACAAATGTTTACAGGACTTTATCTTTGGAGAGCCAAAATTAATATTCGATAATGAATCTCCCAAGCCAACCCACTAACTCCCCATCTCTCTGTGAACAAGGGTGAGGAGTATTGGTAGAATTAGATTTTCAATTCAATATATTTCCTGCTTTCTTGCTTTCCTAAGAGCGTTTTGTTTTAATTGTGTTATGTCAGATCAAAATTCTTATCTTCAGACGATTTTGAAGATTCTTCCCGACGGCATTTATTTTAAAGATAAGGAAGGTCGGTTTGTTCTGGTGAACGAATGGATGGTTAAACGGTTTGGGCTTGAGAAGGTCGAGGATCTTCTTGGCAAAACCGATTTCGATTTATTTATTGGAGATCATGCCCGCGAGGCCTTTGAGGACGAACAGGAGATCTTACGTTCCCAAGTCCCCTTATTAGATAAAATCGAGCACGAAGTTTGGAGCGATGGGAAGGAGTCTTGGGTCTCCACTTCTAAAGTCCCTTGGCTTGATCAGGAGGGAGCGCTCATCGGAATTTTCGGAGTTTCAAGAGATGTTACGAAGCGCGTTCGCGCAGAGCAAAAGCTTCATCAAGCTCATGAAGAGTTAGTCGCTAAAAATAAGCAGCTCCAGGAGGATTTGATTTTAGCTTCGGAGATTCAAAAAGCGTTGATGTTGAAAAATTTTCCGATTTTTTCTGGTCCTGGCTCCTCCTCTGAATCGCTTTTGACCTTTAATCAAAAGTTTCTCTTTTCAGGATTAGTCGGAGGAGATTTTTGTGATGTGATTAAATTTGATGAATCCCGTGGAGTGATTTTAATGGGAGATGTGATGGGGCATGGAGTCCAAGCGGCTTTGATTGTCTCGATGATTCGGGCGATTATTTCTCAACTCAACCATCAACCGATCTCTGCGGGAGCCGTTCTCGAGAAAATTAATCGTGGCCTGCTAGAGGCCTTTCATGGATTGGAGGGGGTGAGTTTAATTTCTGCAGGGGCCATTGGAGTGAATCTTGAAGAGAGGAAAATCCAATTTGCGAATGCCGGCCATTATGTTCCTTTTCGTATGAGAGCGAACGGCAAGGTGGAGTCTTTGGTTTCAAAAAATGAGGTTCGCGCACCGATTTTAGGGATCGATGAGCATTCGGCTTATCCCATTGTGGAGCTCTCTTATGAAAAAGGGGATCGACTCCTCTTTTTTACCGATGGATTGCTCGAAGTTGAAAATCTCAATCAAGTGACTTATGGAGAGGAGCGGCTTCGAAGTTGGTTTGAACAACATCACTCTCTCTCCAGTGCGGAGATGATTGAGGCACTCGAAGCCGATCTGTTGAAATATTCCGAGGGGATCGGTTTTCAGGATGATATCGGGTTGTTAATCACCGATATCAATTCATAAACCGAACGAGCCGGAACCAATGTTCATTTGAGGGACTAATGCAAGAAATAGAATTAAAAGAGGGGCCCCATGAGTGATCGAGGAGAAATAGAGTTCGAGTTACAAAAAAAAGTGGAGGAACTTGGAGTTTCTACCGTTCAGCGCCATCTTTTTCTCTGCGCAGAGCCGAGCAAGCCGAAGTGTTGCAGTGCCGAAAAAAGTACTCTTTCGTGGGAGTTTCTGAAGGCACGACTGAAGGCGCTGAATTTAACGGGGCCTCAGGCCTTGGTTTATCGCACGAAAGTCAATTGCCTCCAGATTTGTGTGAACGGTCCGATTGCCGTGGTCTATCCCGAGGGAACTTGGTATCACTCCTGTACCCCAGAGGTGTTAGAGCGGATTATTCAAGAGCATTTGATTCAGGGGAAGGTCGTTGAGGAGTTTTGTTTTGTTCAGAATCGGTTAACCCAAGTTTTGCATGAGGAATAGATCGGGAGCGATCCTGCTCGTTCGCATGTGCGTTCCTATAAAAAAGAGTTAAAGACAATTTTTCACACGAAGTCGCAAAGCATCCCAAGGTTCTCCCCGTAGGAATTTAGAAAAGAATAAATCATCAAAAAAACTATTTTGTTTTATTGGCGTCTTTTGCTTTTACTTGGCGGTTCACCTCTTTTTCCCTTAAGTTGAGGGAACTTGCTCAATGGACCTTAAGATTTGATTGTCCTCCTCCAGATCCTCGGTTAGATCGGGGGATGCCATCTGTCATCCCAGCGCTGATCGTGATCCCTGCTCGCTACGCCTCCACCCGGTTTCCGGGGAAGCCGTTGGCGATGTTGAATGGGAAGCCGATGGTTCAATGGGTTTGGGAGGCGGCAATGAAAACCAAGAGTGCACCCCGGGTGATCGTAGCCACCGACCATCGATCGATTTTAGAGACCGTCGAATCATTCGGAGGAGAGGGGATCATGACTCGGAAATCACATCCTTCCGGAACCGATCGGATGGCGGAGGTCGCGGAGAAGATCCGGGCGAAGATTTATTTAAATCTTCAAGGAGATGAACCGCTGGTGACCTCAGAGGTGATCGACTCCCTGCTTCGAGGAATTGGGGATTCTCCAATGGCCACTTTGGCGCATCGCATCGGCTCATTAGAGGAATTTCATCGTCCCGACGTGGTGAAAGTCGTTCGGAATTTAAAGGGGGAGGCCCTTTATTTTTCTCGTTCTCCCTTGCCCTATCTTCGAAAAAGTGGAATTCCTCTTTTGCGACATGTTGGAATTTATGCTTTTCAAGCGAAAGCCTTACGCCAATTTGTTCGTTGGAAGCCGAGTTCGCTCGAGCGTGCCGAAAGCCTTGAGCAGCTTCGAGCAATTGAAAATGGGATGTCGATCCGTGTCCTGGAGACCCCTTTTCAATGCTTCGGCGTCGATACCCCGGAGGATCTGACTCGGGTGATCAAGCGGATGAAGCAATGTGGAATAAAGCGAGAAAGTTTAAAAAAAGTTAAAGGATCGAAAAGATGAAATATATTTTTGTCACTGGTGGAGTAGTGAGTTCCCTAGGAAAGGGACTCGTGGCTGCGGCCTTGGGAACGCTTCTTGAAAATCGAGGCTTAAAGGTCGTCCTGCAAAAGTTTGACCCGTATCTGAATGTCGATCCCGGAACGATGAGTCCTTTTCAGCATGGGGAGGTCTATGTCCTTGCCGATGGTGCGGAGACCGATCTCGATTTGGGACACTACGAGCGTTTTACCTCCACGGATTTAAGTCGCCGCAATAATTTAACGGCCGGTCAAGTTTACGAAAATGTTATCGCCAAAGAGCGCCGGGGGGATTACCTCGGCAAGACGGTTCAAGTGGTTCCGCACGTGACGGATGAAATTAAATCTCGAATTCGTGAAGTCGGTCAAAATCAAAATGCCGATCTCGTGATTACGGAGATCGGAGGAACAACGGGGGATATCGAAGGGCTTCCGTTTTTGGAGGCGATCCGTCAATTCGCCCTTGAGGTCGGTCAGGATAATATCTGTTTTATTCACGTCACCCTTCTCCCGTACATCAAAGCGGCAGGGGAATTAAAGTCGAAGCCGAGTCAACAAAGTGTGGCGAAACTCCGCGAAATCGGAATTCAACCGCATATTTTGGTCTGCCGTACCGATCAGCCGATCGACCGTGAAATGCGTCAGAAACTCTCGCTCTTTTGTAATGTGCCGATTGAATCTGTGATCGAAGAGCAAGATGTCGCTCACACGATTTATGAACTTCCTCTCGTGCTTCAGCGCGAACGGATGGATTCCTTAGTTTGTAAATATCTTCGTCTGGAGCCGAGACCAGCCGATATGACAGCATGGCGCGTTTTTGTCGATCGCGTGATCGCACCGAAATATCATATTAATATTGCCGTCGTCGGAAAATATATTGAGCACCAAGATGCCTATAAAAGTATTTACGAATCCCTGACGCATGCCGGAGCTGCGGCCGATACGCGAGTCGATGTTCATCGCGTCGATGCGGAGGATATTGAGGCCGAGGGGGCTGAAAAGTTTTTGATGGGGATGGATGGCGTGCTTGTCCCTGGTGGATTTGGAATTCGTGGTGTCGAGGGAAAGATCCTTGCCGCCAAATATGCCCGTGAGATGAAGATCCCGTATTTAGGACTTTGCTTAGGGATGCAGATCGCCGTTGTCGAATTTGCTCGAAATGTCCTCGGACTGACTCAAGCCCATAGCACTGAATTTAACCCTCAAACCTCAGATCCGGTGATCGCTCTCATCGAAGAGCAAAAACAGGTGACGAACAAAGGAGGGTCGATGCGCCTTGGAAATTATCCCTGCCTTTTAACCGAAGGCTCTCTTTCCCGTGGTGTTTATGGAAGTGATGAGATCGTTGAGCGTCACCGCCATCGTTTTGAATTTAATCCCGACTACCGCGCTCGAATGGAGGAGAAAGGAATGCTCATCGCAGGGGTTTCCCGTGAGGAGAAATTAGTCGAGGTCATCGAGATCAAAGGTCATCCTTGGTACGTTGCTTGTCAGTATCACCCTGAATTTCTTTCGAAACCGAATCGTGCCCATCCGCTCTTTTTGGGATTTGTGAATGCGGCGCTAAAACTCGCTGAAAGACCGCGGATCTAAAAAAGAGGGGTTATGGTTTATCCGATTGTTCGCTACGGAGATCCTGTGCTTCGTCAAAAAGGGAAAATTGTGACTACGGTTACGAAAGAGATTCGTAAATTAGTCGAAGATCTTTTAGAGACGATGAACCATGCTGATGGAGTTGGACTTGCGGCTCAGCAAGTGGGAAAAGCGCTGCAAATTGCGGTCGTTGATGTCACGCAGGTGACCAATCGTGAAAGTCGCATGTGGATCAAGGATCAAGCGGTCGACCCGCTGGAGTATATGCCGCTCGTTCTTTTGAATCCGACACTTGAATTGACCAAGAAAAAAGTTTTTGGCAACGAAGGCTGTTTGAGTTTTCCGGGGCTTGGCTTTGATGTTCCCCGCTCCACACGGATTAAAGTGAAGACGCAAACTTTAGAGGGTAAAGTTTTTGAGTTTGAGGCGGGAGGACTTTTAGGGAGAGCGATCCAACATGAATACGATCATCTCCATGGAAAGCTTTTCATCGATCACCTCGACAGCGAGGGGAAACAGGAGATCAAAGCCGATCTGAATCTTCTCCTGCAAGGCAAAGAGATTCCGCAGCGCGAATCGGAATAAAAAATCTCTTAGTGAAGTAAACTTCCTAAGATATATAAACATCTATCACTCAAGAGACTATGAAAAATTCAATTTAATAAGGAGCCGACTCCAAAAGGGTTTGGAGGAGACGATCTGATCCCGCAGCAGCGGGAGAAGAGATTGCAGGACGCAATCCGAATGAGACGGGAGTTGAATGAGTCAATAAGGATTTGGAGTGGGCTCAAAGTGTCGGCGTCCACCTACGTTTTCTTTCAGAACTACGGCGGATCTTCGACAGAAAAGCAGGAATGTTTTTTTCCTCTTTTCCTGAGTTCCCTATTGAAAGTTTTAATAATCCGCTTCACTCCTTTGCCATTCCCCATTCCATGGGGATAGTTGCTTTGCGTTTAACCCATTTCTTGCATTAGAACTGGAGGGGCAGTGGCCCACTGCCTTCCCCGTCCGATGAGGCACAGAGCCTGTGCCCCTCCATTTTTTATCACCATTTTGGTGATATCGTTTGCGAGGTATATCCATTCCCAATGCAAGAAATGGGTTTAATAAATCGCTCAACGACGGGTCCTTGTCAAATCAACGGCAGTTCCAGTTTAAAATTGATTTTATTGTCGAGCATGGAAACCAACTGACGCCGATTGAAGTGAATGGACCGAGCATCCGAACCTCCGTGATGCCCGTCATTTACTTCTTTTTCTTGAAGAGAACGAAGAAAGATCAAAACAGGGCTACATCATCTGTCGTACTCCCCGACCTATGCGACTCCACGATAAGATCATAGCACTCCCTTGGTTTTATCTCTAGTGAGAGTCCAATTCTTTTTTGTATTTTTGAGGTTCCTCTGTTAGCTTCTGCTCATGGGATTAATTTGGGAAACACATTCGCACACGACACTGTGCAATCATGCACACGGAACCGTTGAAGAATATGCGGCCGCTGCATTAGAGCGAAATCTTGCGGGGATTCATATTACCTGTCACACCCCCCTGCCGTCTGGATTTTCCCCGCAGGTGCGGATGAGAGAGGATCAATTTGAGTCCTACCTCGACATGATCGATCGGGTTCGCCGACAATACGCAGGGCGGCTTCAAGTCGGAACAGGTCTTGAATGTGACTATCTTCCGGAGCTTGAGCCGTGGATTGCAAAAATTCGTGAGCGCCATCCGTGGAGTCACTTTCTGGGCTCGGTTCATCCTCAAACAGGAGAATACAAAGCGACTTACGCATTAGGAGTTCCGGTCGAAAATATAAAACGTTATTTTCTGTTGCTTGCAAAATCTGCGGAAAGCGGTTTTTTTGATACCCTGGGACATCCCGATCTCATTAAAAATGAATATCCGGAGTTATGGAACGTTGACTCATTTCTGAAAACAATTTGTGAGGCTCTGGATCGGATCGCAGCAACGGGGGTGGCGATGGAGATGAATACTTCCGGTTGGAATAAAGCGGTTTCGGAGGTCAATCCCGGCTCGGTTATTCTACGAGAAATGGCAAATCGAAAAATTCCTGTGGTCCTTGGGGCTGATGCCCATCGTCCGACACGAGTCGGAGATCGATTTTTCGAGGGGTTAGAGATTTTAGAAGCAGCAGGGTATCAAGAGGTCGGAGTTCAATCGATCGGAAAAAGAGAGATGATCTCCATAGAGGAGGCGAAGAAAGGTTTCTATTAATCTTATTTTATGTTTTAACCCAGATCCCGCATATGCGTCAACTTAATGAAAAACAAAGAAAATACAGGAAACTCTCTAATGAAGGCATGAAGGCATGAAATAACACAACAAAGAGGATCGATTGTTGGACTGATCTCCGTGCAGGGACAAATGGCGTAGTGATACTGGGCTTATGAAGCGCGACGGAAAGTCAGTCTACCAAGAAAAATGAGAGCACATACGGAGAGTAAAAACATCACTCCTTTTGGCTCAGGAATTGCAAGATTATTGCCAAATCCATCGATAGTAAGTGCTCCTGGGGAAGTAATTATGACTCCAGAATTAGTATTCAATCCAGAAAGAGTCAATGATTGAGTTCCAGAATTCATCCCTAGGCTGCTGCCAGATATTGTTGTTATTGTTCCTGCGGAGAGGACGGTAGTTCCGGAATAGATGTTAGCACCACTTAATGACAATGTTCCTGCCCCTGAAGAACTAATATTCGAACTTCCGCTGCCTATTTGGATTGTCCCTCCTGTTATTTGGCCTCCTGCTTGACTCAACGATGTAGGTCCTGTCTGGAAAGAAATTGTTCCGGTATTGGTATTAATGAGAGAAGTTGAAGAAAGTAGGATCGAATGGGCGATGATGGAGATATTTTGAGTATCCGTGGTAATGGAGGTGTTGCCTTCGAGTCTAAAATCTAAATTTAAATCATTGAAATAAAAAGCGCCATCCGATAAAAAATATTCGGAGACAGAATGGGTCGTTTCCGTCCCTGAAGAATCGGTGAGAAAGATTTGCCCATGGACGGAGGCAATCAATAATGCGATGAGTCCAAGGATTTTCATTTGGATGAAAAATAATGCTGCTTTTTGAAAAATCAATTATAAAGAGCGAAGATTTTGTACGGCCGTCCAAAACCGAAATAGATGAAGAGGAAACAGATTTTCCGATCAAAAAAGGGGAGGCCTGCGATTCTAGGATTAAGGTGTAGCTGTTCCAGAACGCTTCATCGTGTCAGTGATTCGAAGAATTCGTTCGCGGTCATCCGGATGTTTTGAAGCCCACGTTTCAAGAAGTTTGGCCTGTCGTTTTACCTTCGTTAATCCCATCAGCTTTGCCACTTGATCATCGGGGGTTCCTCGAAGGAGTTCGACATTTTCATCGATTTTCATCAAAGAGTAGAGATCGGCCATTTTTTGAAGATTGCCATCCTCCCCTTTATTAATCGTGAGGACACGACTTTCGATCTCTTTTTTATGCTTTTGGAGTTGTTCGTCGATTCGTGTTTGAAGTTCGAGCACGCGATCTCTTTCCACATTGATCGCTGCTCTTTCGTTTTTGAGGAGCTCCTCTCGATCGATAAGATCACGGTCTCTGGCAAGTTGTTCCTCTTCCCGTTTCTTCAGATCTTTCGACCATAGTTCCATTTCCTCGGCCGTTTTCGCAAGGGAATCGGTTGTTTGTACCTTGAGGATAGGAGGTCCGGCATTTTCCATTCCAGGGACAGGAAGTTGTGCGGCGACGGGGGTCTGTACGACCGGTTTCTGCATCTCCTGAATCTTCGGAAGGAGATAGGTCATCATGACCGCACCGACCCCGCCAAAGATCGCAAGAAGAAGGATCACGCAGGTAATGAGAACGGTTTTAACGGTTATTTTCATGAGGCAATCCTCATAGCATAGCGCGTTTGGGTGATGTCATCGAGAAATTTCCGATCTCGTTGATCCTCTTCTTCCAATGCGAGTTCTTGGCGGTGTTCGATCACTCGTTCGATCATGTCGTGTCGCTGCTTGCTTAAAAGTGTTTTTTCAATTTGCTGGTCTCTTTGCTCGATCGATTTTTGATGTTCGTTCGTTCTTGTCAAAATCGCTTGCTCTGACTCGACAAAATGGGTGTCAAAATGGCGAAGGAGTGAGGAGCCTTGAAAGGCCTCTTTCGCAAAAAGATCGGATTGAAGTTTTTGTTGTGAAGTTTGCAGCTCATGAAGTCGTGTGTAGACCTCTCGATGTTGAAGCATCAGTTGATGCTCCTCTTTTTCGAGTTCATATTTCCGAATTTTTTTAAGAATTTCCAGGGCGTTCATTTCAGCCCTCCGAGAATCGACTCAAGGGTTTTAAGAGTCTCTTCAAACTCGACTTTAATAGAAATTTTTTGGCGTAAAAATTCGATTAGTTGAGGGTAGATATGAAGGGCTTGATCGAGTTGTGTATTATTTCCAGGGGTGTAGGCGCCGATCTCGATCAGCTCTCGATATTGACGTTGAATCGCCAAAACATGCCTTGCTTTCCCTGCGAGATTTTGATGCGCCTCCGTAACGAGATCCGGCTGTAGACGACTCAAGCTCTCGAGGATATCGATCGCAGGATAATGATTTTCTGCTGCGAGTCGACGGGTGAGGAGAAGATGGCCATCGAGAATTGATCGGGCGCAATCGCTGACCGGATCATTCCAATCATCCCCTTCGGTGAGTACGGTATAAAAAGCGGTGATTGCGCCTTGATCGTAACAGCCGGCTTGCTCCAAAATAACAGGGAAAAGCCCGAAAACAGAGGGAGGATAGCCACGAGTGGCCGGAGGCTCGCCGATCGCAAGGCCGACTTCGCGTTGTGCCATCGCCAGTCGTGTCAGGGAATCCATCATCAGCAGGACATGTTTTCCTTGGGCACGAAAATGCGCTGCAATCGTATTTGCGGTATGGGCTGCTTTAATACGAACGAGAGCCGGCTGATCGGAAGTGGCGATAATTAAAACTGTTTTTTTGAGAGCTTCAGGGCCTAAATCTTTTTCAACAAATTCGAGGACCTCACGACCGCGCTCCCCAATTAATGCGATGACATTAATGTCCGATTCCGCATAGCGAGCAATCATTCCCAGAAGACTGCTTTTACCGACGCCGCTTCCGGCAAAAAGACCGAGACGTTGGCCGACGCCACAAGTGGCAAAGGCATCAATCGCCCGGATTCCTGTTTTAAAAGTTTTTTGAATCCGCGGTCTTTTCGTGGGAGAGGGGACCTTTTGAATCATCGGAGATCGCAGCGTCTCTTGAGGAAGCGCCCCGAGATCATCGATCGGACGTCCAAGAGGATCGAGCATCCTTCCGAGCACATGATCGCCGACGGGGATTTGCGGGGGAGTTCCTAACGATTGAACCGCATCCCCAGGGGCAATTCCTTTAAGATCCTCCCAAGGCATCAGAAGTAATTTATTATCTCTAAATCCGACGACTTCCGAAAGGATTCGATGACCTTGATGGGTTTGAATCCAACAAGCCGTTCCCAGAGATGCGGGGGGGCCTTGCGATTCGACAGTAAGTCCGACGACCTTCGAGACTCGACCGGAAATGGCGTAGGAATCCATTTCTTGAATCGATCGTTGAAGGGGCTTCAGGAGCTCATTCATGATTGATCCAAGGCAAGTTTAAGTTTTGCCAATTTCAGTTGAAGACGTCCATCAATGGACCCGAGATCGCTATGAATTCGATACTCTCCCGCAGTGAGATCGTGATTGGATTTCCACAGAATCGTTCCCTGACCAAGGATCATCCCCGTTTTTTCGCAAATATTTTGAATGCTTTCGAGATCCAAAGGGGAGCACTCGATACGAATCGATTGAGCCTCGCTGAGATCTCGAAGTAACGATTGGATCTCCTCGGCAATTTGCTGGTGCGTGAACGGATTTTTCTTGAGAAGTTTATCCGTGATCAATTGGATGAGTTGAGGAAAATCAGAAGCGATCAAGGTTCTCGACTCTTGATGAAGGGAGGTCAGTGCTTGGAGCGATTTTTTCCACTCCTCTTTCTGCGTATCGACCCATTTTTTCTGTTCCAAGGCAGCCTGCCATTTTCCTGCTTGATAACCGGCGTGAAACCCCTCATCAAATTGTTTGGTATCGAGAGCGGGCTTGCCCTCGATGCGCTCGATTTTGTTAATTTTTGAAGGAATGGCAAATTTGATTTGCATGGGCGGTTCTCTTTAGACGATGGAGTCAGAACCACCACCACCCTTACGAATGATCGTAATTTCACCGGAGGATTCAAGTCGTCGAACGGCATCGACGATTTTGTCTTGAGCCTCTTCGACATCGCGTAAGCGAACAGGAGGCATAAACTTGAGTTCCTCTTGGAGAGACTCCACCGCCCGTTTGGAGAGGGCTCCAAAAATAAGGGATTTGAGTTTCTCGCTCGCTGTTTTGAGGGACTTGGCAAGGATCTGGAAGTCGACTTCGCGAAGAACACGTTGCATTTGAGCTTTGTCGAGATCGTTGAGATCTTCGAAAGTGAAAAGAAGCTTTTTGATCGCTCGGGAGACATCCGGATTTTTTTCTTCCAGACTGTTGAGAATTTGATTCGAGGTCGCCTCATCGAGAACGTTGAGAACTTCCGCGAGATTTTTAGTTCCTCCGGTCGTCGAGAAATCGACCTGATTTCGGAGTTGAAGTCGGTTTTTGATCAAGGTCATGACTTGGGAGACCACCTCAGAGGAGACGGCATCCATCATCGCAAGACGTTCGACGATCTCCGTTCGCTGATCGGGAGCGATAAGCGTTAAAACCTCGGCGCAACGGGTCGGTTCGAGATAGGAGAGAATCAAGGCCCACGTTTGGGTCTGTTCTTTGCGCAATAAACCCATCAGTTGGCGCGGTTGAACTTCACGAAGAACCCCTGCTTCTAAGGAACGAAACTTTGAAGGGGAGACTCGGGTGAGAATCTCATTCGCTTTAAGACTTCCCAGCGATTTTTCTAAAACAGCTCGGGCATAGCTCGGGCCGCCAGCGGTCGAGGTGACGGCGTGAACGGTAATGTTACTAAATTCTTTGACGATCGCTTGTTGGACCGGAATCGAAATGAAATCCAGTTTCGCCATCTCCTTCATGATCTCTTCGACTTCTCGTTCATCGAATTGATTGAGAATTGTCGAGGCGATATCCGACCCTAAGACAACCAAAAGTCCTGCAAGCTTCTGGTTTTTATTCCATCCTTCTAAATGATTAATATTATCAGACCCGTTTTGCGCAGGTTGATCGAGGTTGTTTTCGAGGAGGATGTCTTGAGTTGCACTCATATCAGTTACATTTACTTTAGCAGGAAATCGCTAGATGACACGGTTATTATACTTCATCTCCCTCTTCTTTGATCAGCCATTGCCGAATCGCAAGGGAGGTATTGGAAGGATTGTCTTGAATGAGCTTCGAGATTTCATCGGCAGTCAATTGACCGGGAGCGCCTCCTCGGCGCTTTGACTTTCTGTTTTTCTCGGCCTCTTCCTCTTCCTCTTCACCGGAGAGTTGTCGTCGGCGAATTTTAATCTCCTCTTCCGAAGGGGGCTCAAATTGCGAGAGCAAGTCTTCGAATTCGCTTCGAGCCTCTTCGTCGCTTTGGGTCGTCGATTTGACGGTCTTCCAAAGGTAGAACAGGAGGCCAACCGCGATCAAGAGAAGGAACCCTTGAGAGGCCCAAGGGAGCCATTTTTTGAACTGTTCAATGTCGGTCTTACCAACAGGAGCGGTATTCGCAAAGAGGTCGTTAAATTCCGTTTCAACGAGTTGGAAGGAATCTTTTCGAGTCTCGTTTTGAGTGAATCCAATCGCCGCTTTGACGATCTCTTCGAGTGATTTCTTTTCTGCGTCGTTACGGGGAGTAGCGGTAGGAGCTGCTCCTCCTCCTTTGCGGGTGTTTAAGAAAACAGCGATGCCGATTTTTTTGATCTGTCCGACCGCATATTGTCGGTTTTCAACGACCCGACCGATTTCATATTGATTGGTCGTATTCTCACGAGTGATGTTCGATTTCGTAACAGGAGAGCCATTCGAGGCACTCGAGGCCTCGATATTACTTGGACTTCCTGCCGCTCCGCCCGCACTTTGAGTGGAGCTATCGCTGACTTCATTATTAACGACCTCACTTCGAGGAACTTGGTTTTTAGGATCAAACCGTTCCGAGGTCTCTTGGACGGTATCAAAATTTAACTCTGCGGAAATGCGAACGACGGAATTTCCTGGCCCGAGAACCTGATCGAGCATCGATTGAGCTTTCTCGCGAAGATGTTCTTCAGCCTCTTTAACGGCTGATTGTTGACGATTGGTGAGTGAGGCGGTGCTGGAGATATTTTCATCTTCAGCAAGAGCTTTTCCTGTGTTATCGACGACAGTGACCCGATTCGGTTGAAGTCCTTCGACTCCATTTGCCACTAAAAAACGAACCGCTTGCACTTGACCGGGGGCAAGAACGCGACCCGGTTTGAGTTGAACGAAGACCGAGGCTTTCGATTCCCGTCGTTCGCGAACGAAGAGTCTTTCTTCAGGGACAACGATCATCACGCGCGCCTCTTGAATTTCATCAAATTGTTTGATCGTTCTCGCAAGCTCTCCTTGGAGCGCGCGGTAGTAATTGGCGCGTTGCATGAAGTCAGAGACTCCAAAGGTCGGCTTATCAAAAAGTTCAAATCCAACGCCACCGGCTGAATCGGAGGTGCGTGGAATTCCTTGCGCCGCTAAAGAGAGGCGGGTTTCATAAACAGCAGTGGCAGGAATAAGAACAGCGGTTCCTCCATCGGAGAGTTGATATTGAATTTTTTTACTCTGGAGAAAATCGACGATTTTCGAGGCCTCCGTCGGAGCGAGTCCTGCGTAGAGGAGACTAAATTTCGGCTGACTCGCAAAATAGGTAATTCCGATCAGGACGGCAAAGACCAGCGCAAAGCTGCCGATCAATGATAGCTTTCTTGACCCCGATAACCCTTGCCATAGTTGATTCAATGATCTTTTTATCTCGTCCATAACCTAGCCTCCATGCTCGTTTTAATTTCGTTGAGTTGCTGAATCGTTCAGCTTATCCGAAATGTGGTTCAGCTCTCTTCCTTGAGGGCTTTCACCACCTTTAAAACCGATTCCCAGCATCCTTGCCGTCACGGTTTTAATTTTTTTCTTTCACGTTATACCGGAATTCGCATGACCTCCTGATAGGAATCAAGAAGTTTATTACGCATCTCGGTTAACATCGTGAAAGCAACACTGGACTCTTCCACTGCGATCATCGCTTCGTGGACCGGAGTCGCTCCTCCTTGGAGGACATCTCGAACTTTTTCTCCCGCGACTTTCTGGACTTGGTTCACATCACGAACGGTTTGTTGCATGAGATGTCCAAATGTCGTCGGTTCATGGAGACCTAAAGAGCTCAGAGGCTGAGGAGCCTTTGTGGAGGGTTGAAACTCAATCGACTTAGGAATTTGAAAGTTAAATTGCCCCGAAGGAGTTGCTGTCGCAGGACTCCCCTGAGTCGTCGGAAGGGGAAGAGTTGCGGCGCTGGAGAGTGCTTGAAGAGAGGGAATTGTCATCGTTTATCTCGGTTATTGAGCGATCCTCATCGATTGAGAAAACATTTGCCGTGCCGTGCTAATCACTTGAAGATTTGCCTCGAAGGAGCGACTCGCCGTGATCATGTCGACCATTTCGCTCATGACTTCGACATTCGGCATGGTCACCATCCCCTCTTTGTCTGCATGAGGGTGATTCGGGAGATGAACTTTTTGAAATGGTCTCGGGTCATCGACCACTTTCGTGACTTTTACTTGAGGGCTGGAAAGAGTATCGCTCTTCCCTGTCATCTCGGGAGGAAGATACGATTCAAAGATCACTTGTTTACGACGATAGGGATTGCCGTTCGCATCTTTCGTTGTATTGCTTTGAGCGATGTTGGTGGCGATGACGTCCAAACGGGTACGTTCCGCTTGAAGAGCGCTTCCGCTAATCGCAATGCCAGGAATCAGATTACTCGTCATGAGGTTCTCCCTGTGATCGCGGCTTTGAGGCCATTATATCTTTTGGCTGCAAGATGACTCGAAAACTCGAAAAGAGTTTGATTTTTAGTCATTTCTAAAAGTTCAGAGTCGAGATTGACATTATTACCATCTGATTTCTCCCCTAAAGCGTTGAGATCCTTTTGAATAATATCATGGGGAAAGAGAGGTCGAGCCTCTTCACCATGGTCGAGCCTCTTTAACGACTCCTGAAGCGAGGATTGAAATTGGGCGGAAATATCGAGTCTTTTATAGCCTGGAGTATTGACGTTGGCGATATTGCTCGCAATTGCCTGCTGCCGGAACGAGGAGGCATTCAAGCTCATCTTGAGGCTTTGAAGCGTTGAGTCGTTGAAAAGCGGGGCAATGGTATTCATCTCAAGTCGATATCTGCAAAGCCTGTGCCAGTTTTATTTAAAAAAGTTATAAATAGCTAAAATACAATAGTTTAAGTATTAATTTACTTTTTTTTCATGATTTAATTAAGAAAAAAACTCCTCAAATAATTCAATAACAATCAAAAAACAGGGAAATAAAGAAAAAAATTCTTAATAGCGGTAATATTTTCCCTACTGGTCTATTTTTCTCAAGGGATTCGGATAAACCCATTTCTTGCATTGGGAATGGATATACCTCGTAAACGATATCCCAAAATGGTGATAAAAAATGGAGGGGCACAGGCTCTGTGCCTCATCGGACGGGGAAAAGGCTCGTAAAACGAGAAGATCTCTCCGCTGGAAGCGGAAATAATTTTGGTACGGAGGGAGGAGGGGGTACAACTGCAGCCCCGACCTGTCGGGGCTGTAAAGACCTTTTTTCCTGGCAACCAATTATGAGTACTGATCACAAGATAGCGAATCGCCCAAGAGTCGTCGTCGATGATGAAGTCTTCGACATGTCCGATCTCGCCATCGGATGCTTGAATGTGATAGCCGTTCACCTCATGAGTACTGCGCAAATGGGGATCCCAGGCCTTTTCTGTTGAAGTGGGCTTATCCCATTCATTTCGATTGCGTGAAAGGCGCGGAAGATAACCCCATTGATTGGGGCCACTCCAGTAGACGGGCCACTCGTAGTAGCCAAAGAAATCTTCTTCAAACTGACGTGAAACCGGTTTATCCGTATTGAGAGAGGGACTTTTTTCAATCTGTTTTTTTGTCAGACTGATTTCGATATTTTCCTCTGCTTCGTTTACAGCGACAAGTGCATAGGGCGAGATCAACACTTGGCGACCTGTGAGCCAGTTGCCGGTATTGGCGACCAAATAACGGATTGTCCAATGCTTATCATCAAAATAAAATTCTTGAGCTTTACCGATTACGCCGTCACGGCAATCGAGTTTATATCCTTGGATGGTCTTGGCGCTGCAGAGCATAATCGTAGTTTCCTTTTGGTGGTTTGTTTCGAATAGTACTTTGAAAATAAAATTCTAGAAAAAGAGTACTACAAAAGTTCTCTGTAATCTATGGGGTGTTACCCGACTATTTAAAATGATTAAAGATGCTGCATCCTCTTGAGATGGTTCACTATCAATCGTTGATTCGCACTAGGGCCTTGGCTCCTGCGCCTAATGCCTCTGCGATCTGTTGATTGGCGCTCGCTCGATCCATCGTTGCTGTGGCGGTAATGATCAGTTGAATCTCGTCCCACTGAAGGCTCTCCGTTGCGTAGGGGGGGAGTTGATTTTTGATCATTTCGAGATGCTTCCCCCAGGACCAGGCACCGACTCCCAAAGCGAAGAGGATGGGGAGGCGGATCAGTCCCCATTTCAAGGACTTCGATTTTTTGTGGGCTCGAACCTTTTTGGTGAGATTTTCAGCATGGCGTTTCAGGGGGAGATGCATAAGAGTGGTGCGCATAAGAGTGAATTGGGTTGTCGACTCAAAGAGAAGACCAACCCCCTCCCGATTGATATTGAAGATCCGCTTTGACTTCCTCGGTCATCAGTGAACCAGTGAGCGTAAAAGTATCGAGAATCAATAGACACTTCCATGGGGTGTTACCCGATTATTTAAAACGATTGAAAATTATGAGTAATCGTTTGTGACGCAGCAAAAACCAAATGAATGCGTGTTGTCGTATGCCCGACTTATTTTAAATAGGGTTATACCCCATAGTTGATCTTCGTTACGGTTCTATTTTAGACCATCCTTTGATCTAAAGTGAACGACTCTCAGAATCTCTAAGGAAGGCTGGAATTCATGAAGAAGACAATTTTTTTGGTTTTTAAAAATGAAACTTCTTTTCCTGCATTCTTGCTTTCCTGAGAGAGACTCGTTTTAAAAATCTTTTTTGATCAAAGGACAATATTAAATGGAAATTCTTAAAAAATATTTATTAACTGAAGGAAAATAGAATGACAACGAAAAGCAAAAAATAATCACTAAAAAACCAGTTTGGTTTATTACAGGCTGCTCAACCGGTTTTGGCCGTGAGCTCGCCCGACATCTGCTTGAACTTGGATATCGAACGGTCGTCACTGCTCGTCATCCAGAGACTGTGGCCGACTTTAAGTATCATGATCATGCGTTAGTTCTTAAACTTGATGTCACGAAACAATCTCAAGTTGATGCTGCAATTAAAGCGGCTGAGGAAAAATTTGGAAGTATCGACGTACTGGTGAACAATGCAGGAATCGGTTATTTTGCAGCCGTCGAAGAAAGTGAAGAGGATGAAGTTCGTCGTATGTTTGAGATCAATCTGTTTGGACTGAGTCGGATGATTCAGGCTGTCTTGCCTAAGATGCGCAGGAAACGAAAGGGGACGATTGTCAATTTTTCTTCAGTAGCCGGGCTTCGAGGATTTCCCTCCATGGGTTTTTATAATGCGACTAAGTTTGCAGTTGAAGGATTGTCGGAGGCACTTTGGCAGGAGGTTGAGCCACTTGGGATCAAGGTAATGCTTGTCGAACCGAGTGGATTTCGCACCGATTGGGCAGGGCGGTCTGCAAACGAGAGTAAACATCAGATAAAAGACTATGCGAAAACCGCGGGGGAGTGGCGTCGGGAAATTCGTAACGACTCGGGTAAACAACCGGGCGATCCTGTTCGCGCAGTTCAAGCGATTGTGAAAGCGGTTGAATCACTCCATCCTCCACATCATCTTCTTCTCGGCAACAATGCTTACGATGGAGCGATCTCCAAGATCGATGAGTTGCGGAAGGAATTTTCGGCCTGGGAGTCGGTTTCTCGCGGTGCAGATTTTCCCAAGAAAATAAAAAAGAAGTGATCTCTTTATCGGGAGCGATCGCGGCTATTGTGCTCCGAAGGATCGAGATCTCGCCAGGCGAGCCTAACCTTTAATCTGATTGCTCTTAAACTCTTGTTGAAGCTCTTTTTTAATCGCTGCTTTTTTGAGATCTTGGCGCTTATCTCCCTTATCTTTTCCGACCCCTAAGCCCAAGAGCACTTTTACTTTATTCTTCTTCCAATACATCTTCAGGGCGATCAAGGTCCTTCCTCGCTGCGCCACCTCACCAAACAACTTCATGATCTCATTGCGATGGAGTAAAAGCTTACGAACCGCTTTTGCCTCATGATTAAACTTGTTCCCTTTATCGTAGGGAGAGATATCGAGTTGATATAAATAGACCTCATCCTTTTCAATTCGGGCAAAGGCATCGTTCATGTTCACATGCCCTTGACGTAACGATTTAACCTCAGTCCCCTTGAGCACAAGCCCAGCCTCAATCGTTTCGGAAATAAAATAGTCGCGGGAGGCTTTCCGATTGACGCTGATTTCATCGCTCATCGGAAACTCCAAAAATAGAGGGAAAAATGGGAATCAAAAAATTGAAACCAGATTAGCTGCGACGACGACGCGGCTTGCGAGTCGTTGTTTTGTCGCCGGCATCATCTCCTTCAATCAGCTCATAACTGAGCTTTCCTTCTGAGACCTCACGTAGGGCGACATCCATGAAAGTCCATTTCGGATGAACTTCAACCAAAGGGCGAGCCCCTTGACCGAGTTGTCGGCAACGTCGTGAAATAATATTCACGAGAATTTCTGGGCTTTTGATGATATTTAATGCATCTTGTACGTAAGTGTGTCTCATAGTTTGTCCTTGGAAAACGGGGGGCGAATTTGACAAAAAAGCGTAACCTTGCAAGTATTATCTCTCTTTAAATGACAACTATTGCGCTTTCCTTCGAATCTTGCCGTCTGATCACCCAGACTCACGCCAAAACTTTCTACTTCGCCTCTCACACCCTTGCCCCCGAAATTCGCCAGGGAGCCTATGCCATTTATGCCTTTTGTCGCATGGCAGACGATGCCGTTGATTTGGCAACGTCGGAGGCTGATCGGAAGGCTGCCGTGATTGAATTTCATGCGAAACTTGACTCTGTCTATTCAACGCAACTCTTTGACCATCAAATAGATCCATGGATCGAAGGGTTCTCCAAAACAGTTCACCGCTATCAGATTCCGAGGATTTATTTTGAGGAGCTTTTAGAAGGGATGACCCTCGACCAAGGCTCCGTGAGGATTCAAACCTGGGAGGAGTTAGACCGTTATTGCTACCTTGTTGCTGGGGTCGTCGGGGTCATTATGACCCATCTTTTTACTCAACCTCGTCCCGAACTGCTCGCCGCCGCCAAAGATCTAGGAACAGCGATGCAACTCACCAATATCCTTCGAGATATCCAAGAGGATTTTGAACGCGATCGAATCTATCTTCCTCAAGAGGAGCTCGATCAATTTGGAATCACGACGGAAAAATTTCAGCAGGGAGTCAAAAATCCGGAATGGATTCCGTTCCTTCAATTCCAGATTCAGCGCGCTCTCGACTATTATTCACGATCGGAAGCCGGAATTCGAGAGCTACCTCAGAACGGTGTTCAAAAAACAGTTTGGCTCATGCGCGTGCTTTATGCCGAAATTCTTAAGGAGATTGAAAAGAGCGACTACAATAGTTGGAAGGGACGTGTTCGGGTTTCATTTCTTAAAAAAATCGGCCTAGCGCTTCCGTTGATTTTCGGTCGTTTCCCCCATAAACCGGATAAGCTGGAGTCAAGGCTCGTTTGAAGCGCGAATCGTTTTAATAACGAACCAACTCATTCCGGCTCCGGTTTATGAATAGGCTTCGCAAAAAAATTCTTAATCCTTTTTTTATCACCCTATTTCTTCAGTAAAATCAATAACTCCGCAATAAACAAATGAATTCTTTCGGCTTGAGGTCCCCATTGAAAAGATTTTGCCCACGCCCGAATCTCTAATCGATCTTGAACTTTTAATGCCTGCTCTTTGACCGCCCGAGCGATCGCCTCCGGCTGATCGGCGGGAACTCGAGAGCACCAATCTCCAGGTCGTAACTCTTTTAAGATCGGAAGGTCGGTGGTCACTATTTTTTTTCCAGCGGCGGCATACTCCACCAGTTTCATCGGAAAGGTCTGGAGTGAATTCATAGGAGTGAGTCGATTCGGAATGAGTGCGATTGAGGCTCTTTCCATGACTGCCTGGACTTGATCATGAGGCAAGAATCCTAAAAAACGGACATTCACCGGAGCCTCATTTCGGAGAGCCTCAATCTCACGATCATTCCCTCCCACAATCGTGAGATGAAAATCGGGAAGTAATTTCATTGCCTGAATCGCATTTGAAACCCCTTTCCAATGCTGAAAACTCCCTAAGTATAAAAGCTCTTTTGAATCGGCCCGCTCAAGATCCCACTCAAAAAAACAGGCCTCTGCACAGTTCGGGCTCACCAGACGACTTTTGGGAATCGAAAAACTTTTTTCAATCTGTGTGAGAAGATAGTGCGAGGTTGAAACGACGGCATCCACTTTTTGATAAACGGCCTGCTCTTGAGTGCATAGCTTTCGATAACGCCATGAACGGGAATCGAAAGCGTCGGAAAAAACTTCGTGAGATTCAAAAACAAAAGGAAGTTTCGGAAATGATTTTTTAATAAAAGCCGCTGCCTTGAGATGAATTCCATAAACCACATCAAAGGAATTTTGTTTTTTAATCCACTCCCCGACTTGATGATAAAAATGGGCGGAGGATTTAATGGGAACTCCTCCGATTTTCCATTGCCGAGAAAAACTATGAAATTCAATCCCGGAGAGATTTCCGCCACTCATCGTCAGCAGCTCACTTTTCGCTGTAATCTCCGAATGATCATAGGCAGTCACCAAAGTCACCTCAATGCCACAACGGGCCAATGAAAGCACTCGATTCAAGGTATGAATTTCTCGTGCTTTTCTTCCCGTAATCTCCTCCCCATATAAATAAAGTAGTCTCATACTCGTTCTACTTAACCCCCCACTCGACGGCCTCTCGATAGTTTTTCTTCTCCGCCAGAACTTGCGCTACAAGTTGCTTAAACCAAAGCGGAGCCTCCGAGAGCGAGGCGACCTGCAGGAGCACCTGATCACGCTCCTCGATCCGGCCATTGGCGTGCAACCACTCAATCCAACTTCGACTGTTTACCCAATTGCTCGGGTTTTGACTCCATTCCCTTTGAAGAAGTTCCTCTTTCCCCTGACTCTCTAAGGGCAAATGAATCGGAGTCCAATTTTTTGAAACCGATTCCCAAGCTTTTTCAAAATCTCCGAGCCGCTGATCAACCGAGGACCAACGACCCCTTTCAGAAACCTCCGGTTCTCCTTGATCTTTAACCCAGTCACGCCAGTAGTCTCTTTGATTGAGCTGAACCACAACCTCATAAAAATTTCTTCTTTCATCCACTCCCCACTCCGAACTCTTTAACTTGCCTCGACTCTCCTTCCAACCCTCAAAGAGTTGAGAGGCCTCCAACGGTTTTTCTTGAACTAAATAGGTCGGAATTAAGGCCGGATGTAAATCGATAAACTGTTTCCAAAAAAGAGAGGCGTTGGGAAGTAAGCGGGTTTGATTCACTGCCATCATGAAGATCTCATCCGAGCGATGTCCCGACCGCTCGACTCCTCGCGCCCAAAAGGAAAGAGCGATCCCCTCAGAATACCGTTGAACCGCAAGGGCGGCCTCTACGGGGAGCGTCCAAGCCGTAGGAAGGAGTCGGTGACTTAAGCGAAACTCGCGGTAGCCCTCTTCTCGGGTCGATTCATTCACAAGGGATCGTTTCCCTCGTTCATGCCGATAGGCTCCATTGAGAGGATCTGTTTTGATTAATTGCTCCAATTGTTGTGCCGATAATTTGCCGAGATTTCTCTCCCCCCAGCTCGCCCCAGAACTCCAGCCTAACCACGCTAAAATGAGGCAGCAAAGAAGCGGAAAGAGATAACTTCGATGCGAATCTCGCTGAGACTCTTCGTGCGAAGGAAGCCTCGTCGCCGTAAAAATCACCCAACAAAGGGCCGCAATCACGGCGTTCCCCCAGCGAAGGATCGGAACATCAATGCAGCCATGGAGTCCAATCGCCATCAGCCCCCCCAAGGCACTCATTCGTAACGGAAATTGATGATGAGAACGCATCTCGTCCCAAGCGGGAAAGGCCATGAGAAGGATCAGCGCAATCCCAAGGAGCGACAAGACCACTCCCCCTTCCGCCAGGAGCTGTAAATAAGTACTCTCTGGATGGAGCACCTGGTGATTCGGTTTTCCTTCCGTCTGATAAAAGGGAATCACTTTCTCGTACATCCCCACGCCATGCCCTAACCACGGCGCCTCTTGGATGACCTTCAGTGAATCCTTCCAAATTTCAACTCGACCGACCAACGCTCTCTGTGGAGAAATTTCGGATTGAACTCTTTTTATGAGCGAAGAACCGGAGAGGCTGACAAAGCTTACCGCGATAACAACGATCGCAAATCCGACCACTAAAAACCGAAAATCCTTTTTATGGAAGCAGATCAAAATCAATACGATCAGGAGTGAAATTAATCCCGAGGCAATCGCCCCCCGTGAATTGGAGGCAACCAATGCGACCGCAAGAACGGCCATTCCCAACACAGCAAAAACCGATTGTAAGGTGAGGCGATGCTTAAACGATTCCCAAGCGCAGCCCCATCCTAAAAAAAGCCCCATGACCATCAAGGCTCCCGTATGATTGCGATTCGGAAAAGGGCCAAACCCATCGTAGCCTAAAGTCGGACGAAGCTTAAAGATCGCCACATCTTTCAAAGCAAAAGAGCAAAGCGCAACGACTACAATCGCGATAAAGCCACTCCACGCTAAATGAATCCTCAAGGTTCGTGTATCACTAAAGGAACGCCACCACCAAATCAATCCCGCAATCCCCACGCCTTGAACGAAAAACTTTAAAAAACCGGTCCATTCCGGATGATGTAATTTACCTAAATAAACCCCGTAATCTTCCCGAAGCGAGATTCTCCAATACGGCTCAAAAAAGAGCGAGGCAGGCAAAAGCTCTTTGGCTAAAAGGAAAATCAAAAAAAATGAAATTCCACCGACTAAATAAAAAGGAAATACATCCCCTCTCAACGGTTGCGCTCTCATCCCTAAAATCCATACGCTAAACACAATGACTTGCGACCAAAGATCGACCCCACCAAATAGGAGGAGGGAAAGAAAAACCAATAAGGAGGAGGCGATCCATTTATTCAGAGAATTTTGCATAAGTCCATTTTTTTAACGATTGATTCAATGCCGATCGAAACAGCCCCGCAAGATTTTCCCAATGCTCGATCTCCTCATTCTCCGGAACACCCAAAACCACCCTCTGTCCATCACTCAACACTATCGCTATCGATCGTTCCTCTTTCCGATCAAATGAAAAACCAACCCCCTGAATCAAGACTCGAAAAAACACCTGAAATGCTTCAAAACTCTTCGATCGTTCAACCTCCAGCTCCAAAAGTTCAGTGGCGAGGATTACGTATTGCACTTGCGATCGACGATGAATTGCCCGATCGACCTTAAGACGAAGATGGGACCACGACTGAACGTATCCCAAATTTTTCACAGAATAGACGGCCGATAAAAAAAGAAAGCTTCCCACAATGGGTAAAGTTCGCCCCTGACTCCAAAAAATGCTCAATCCAAAAAGCCCGAGCAGTAAAAAAACCGCGTACATTCCGAGTACCATTCGTCGCTTCGAAAGGCCGATTTTTTGTAAGCGATGATGAATATGTTCGGCATCTGCACGGAAAATCGGGTACCCCTTTAGAAATCGTCTACAGAGCGCAAACAGCGTGTCAGCAATCGGAATTCCCAATGCGACAACGGTGACGAGCAAAGCGGCTGCAATCGATCCTTTGTTCGAGCTCACTAAGGAAAGAGTCGAAATCGCAGAGCCAATTAAATAAGCTCCTCCATCTCCTAAAAAAATCTTTGCCGGCGGAAAATTAAAAAAAAGAAATCCAACAAGAGCTCCCACCATCCCCAAGGAGATCAGCACCACTCCCCACTGCTGGGACTGAATCGCCACGACTCCCAAGGTCAAAAACAAAAATGCCCCCAATCCGCCCGCAATCCCATCCGCCCCATCGATCAAATTAATTAAGTTCGGAATCGCAATCAGCCAAAAAATCGTGATTAAAAAACTCCAGCGAGTTAAATCGAGGGTAAAGCTTCCTCCTGGATAAGTCATCGAATCGATTCGAAGCCCTAAAGCGTAAATCCCAATCGCAATCAAAATTTGCACGACTAATTTAATTCGGGCACCGAGGGGCTTAAAATCATCAATGAACCCCAGAAGAAACATCGCGAATGGCCCCCCTAAAGCAGGAATCCATAAATGAGATCTGACCTCTCCCTGCATCCCTAAAAAAATAGCTCCCAGCCCAAAAACGAGGGCGAGAGAAGCTCCCCCCAATCGAGAAATCCCCTGAATATGGGTTTTGCGAAGCCCATCAGGGAGATCGACCCCGAATCCAGATCGGGCCTTAGCGATTAAAAAGGGGATCGTCATCAACGATATCCCCATTCCGATCAATCCTGCAATAAGAGCGTAAACCATCGACCTCAATGCTACTCTTTGATCTTAAGAAAGGAAACCTCGATTTTTTAATGGCATTTCAATGATTTAGACTTAAGCTTATTTCATGACTTCAAGACATCCCTCCTTTCCCCGTCGTGCCTTTACTTTAATTGAACTACTCGTCGTCATCTCGATCATCGCGATTTTAGCGGGAATCGGCTTTACCGGAGCCACCGCTGCCTTTAAAGCGGTTCATAATACCGAGGCGAGTACGATGATGAGCAATCTCAAAATTGCGATGAGTGCCTACCAATCGGACTATAGTCGCCTTCCGATCCCACCTGATGCGGGAGCAGAGGACTATACGATCTCTGAAGAGGAGGACTGGAAGGAGCTTGTGATCATGCTTCAAGGAAACAAAGATCCCTTTACTTTAGAAAAAGTCGAAGAACCGCGATTCCCAAATCCTCGCGAAAATAATTATATTTCCTTTAAGAAAAAAGAGCTGACCCCTGAGGGAGCCCTTAAAGACCCGACCTTCGGAAAAGCAATTGGCTATTATGTCATGATTCTCGATGGTGATTACGATGGAATCGTTCGCGTCCAACCGGATTCAGCCTGTAAAAATATCACTGAAGAGATCCCGGTGAACTCCTCCGTCGCCCTCTACTCACGAGCTGGGGGGACGGATCAAACACCTGAAAAGGCGCTCTACTCCTGGTAATTGCTTATGAATCAACGTGCTTTTACCCTTATTGAAATTTTAGTGGTCATCGGAATTATCGCCATTCTTGCGGGAATGGGAATGAGCGTGGCGAAACCGGTGATGGAAAAAGGAAAAAAATCGAGAGCCAGCGCTGAGATTGTTGCTTTTGAATCGGCCCTCGAACGATATAAAGCCGATAACGGCGACTATCCTCTTTCTGAAGTATCTCCCGATCCCGAAACGGAGGGAGACCCGACTAGCGAATCCTATATCGCAGCCTCACGAACCCTCTTCCAAGCTCTCTGCGGACGTAAAAACTATAAAGAGGCAGCAGAAGGACAGATCTATTTTGAAGCCCGAGTCACTCAAGTCGACAAAAATTCTCGCATTTCAACGGAGGAAGAGACTTATCTCGTTGACCCTTGGGGAAATGCCTACGGCTATCATAAAAACGAAGCAAACGCGGGAATGAATCCCGGATTTTTTGATCTTTGGACTACATCAGGATCGACTGAGATTGAAGCCAAGAAACAGTGGATTGGTAATTGGCGCCAATAATTATAAATCCATACGGATTTTAAAGTGATTGATCTCTATCAAAAAACGCGGCATTGCCGAGGCTGTAGTCATCCCTCCAGCGGTTTAAAAGAGATGATCCATATGAATCCAATGCCCCCCGCTGGGCCATTGAATTCCTCTCAAGAAATTGCTCTTAAAATCGCTAAAATCCCGCTGACGCTTCTTCAATGTCAGAACTGCGGATTGGTTCAAGTTCAAGAAATTCTTAATCCGCATTTCCAAATCGATCAAACCCCTCTTCCAACCTCTCAATTTAAAGGGCTTGTCTCCCATTACACCGAATTCGCAAATCTTCTTTCAGAACGCTATGAACTCAATAAAAATGTTCATCTTATTGAGATTGGAAGCAATGATGGCCTGTTCCTTAGCTCACTTCCCGATTCTTGGAATAAACTTGGAATCGATTTTGAATCTCCAGGATCACTTCCGACCAATGAAAAGACTCAATGGATACGTGACCCGCTCACCAAGGCTCTGATTGATAAATTCCACATCGACGGTTGGGCCCATGTCGTTTGTCTCACGAATGCGCTGAGAAACACCGAAGAGGCTCGCTTATTTTTTAATACCGCCTCCCTACTTCTCATTGAAGGGGGAGAGTTTTGGATCGAGGAACCCTCTCTTGATCTCTTGCTCGTCGATGAACAGTGGGATCTTTTAAATCATTCTCAGGCAAATTTCTGGACTCTTGCCTCTCTTCAATCCTGCCTCGACCCCATCGGACTTGAATATGTGGAGAGCTTTATTCCTTCCTACAATACCAACGTCCAACGTCATGTCTTTCGCAAAGGGGTTCCTGTGCTCTGTGAAAATAGTTTTGAAGGCATCTCCCCTCATCTCCTTCGAATAAAGGCAGCTTATGAAAAACGTTTCGATTCACTCCCTGTCCAAAAAACCCTTGAAGCGCGGCGTATGGGAAAAAAAATTGCGGCCATCAGCGCCTCGCGACGCACTCAAGTTTACTTGAACCAAATTCAAATCCTCCCCATTGAATATATCATCGATGAAATTCCCCAGCGCCAAAATCATTGGATCCCAGGAAGAGGAATTCCCGTCGTCCCCCCTGATTTCTTAAAGAAATACCCGGTTGATTTTCTCATGGTCTCCCACGCTTCCGAACTTGAGGGATATAAAGAACATTTTCCTGATTTTAAAGGGGAATGGATTGCTCGTTTTGGGTCATAATTAATACATCTGTTGACTCATACACTAATCATGATAATTTTTGTGTATGAGAACAAATATTGATCTCGATCAAAAACTGATTGAAAGGGGACTTCACGTCTCTGGACTTAAAACAAAAAAAGACCTCGTGCACCTCGCATTATCTGAATTTCTGCGCAAAAAAGATCAAAAACAGATTCTTCATTTAAGAGGAAAAATTGAATGGTCAGGGGATTTGGATCAAATTCGTAAATCACGTTTCGCATGATTCTTGTTGATACGAGCGTTTGGATTGATTTCCTTAAGAACAGAAAGACTTTAGCCATAGACCGACTTCTTTTCTTTTTAGAGGAAGAGGAAACCATTCTTTATACAGGAGTCATATTGCAAGAGTTGTTGCAAGGCTGTCGAAAAGAGAGTGATTGTTTATTAATTGAAAATCATTTTCAGAGTTTTATTGAGATATTTCCTCAAAAAACGACCTACAGACTTGCTGCAAAAATTTATCGAGATGCAAAAAATAAAGGGTTTACAATTCGAAGTTCAATTGACTGTCTCATCTCCGCCTGCGCCATTGAGCATAAAGTTCCAGTTCTCCAACAGGATAGGGACTATCTTTATATCCAAAAGATTTCGGACCTTAAAATCGCCTAAAAAGTAGCAGTCTCTTTGACAAGAGGTCGAATGACCGCTTCTCCCTCGATCACAGGCTCCCGATACTCAAAGAGCTCTCCCTTATAATTCTTTAAAATCCAACGATCCGGCTCTTTGGCGACAACGTAATCAGGATTCAACGGAATCTTGCCACCCCCGCCTGGACCATCCACCACATACTGCGGAACGGCATAGCCCGTAGTATGGCCTCGTATCTGCTCCATGATCTCCAATCCTCTTTGAATCGGAACCCGAAAATGGGCCGAGCCTTGAATCAAGTCGCACTGATACAAATAATAAGGACGAACTCGACAACGTAACAGTTTCTGAAAAAGGGTCTTCAAAATCTCTGGATCATCGTTGATCCCCTTAAGGAGAACCGCCTGATTGCCTAACGGAATCCCCGCATCTGCTAAACGACCTAAAGCCGCTTGAACCTCGGTCGTTAATTCTTTGGGATGGTTGGTATGCACGCTCATCCAAAGGGGATGAAACTCTTTTAGCATTGCGACCAGTGCCGGGGTGATTCGTTGAGGAAGAAAGATCGGAATTCGACTCCCAATCCGAATAAATTCAATGTGTGGAATATCCCGAATCGCTTTCAAAATTGTGTGTAATTTCTGATCCGAAAGCAGCAATGGATCTCCCCCCGAGAGCAAAACATCGCGAATCTCCGTATGCTCCTTCAGGTAGTTAATCGCCCGTGCAAAATCGGTCTCTAAATGCTGCTCTCCTACACCGCTCACGACTCGACTACGGGTACAATAACGGCAGTAAGCAGCACAACGATCGGTGACTAAAAAAAGAACTCGATCCGGATAACGATGAACTAAACCAGGAACCGGCATCGATTCATCTTCGCCACAGGGATCCAATAATTCCCCAGGACTTTGGAGCATCTCCCCTCCTCGGGGAATCACCTGCTGTCGAATCGGACAGAGGGGATCATTCGGATCAATTAAATTAAAATAATAAGGGGTAATTCCAAGGGCGAGCTTCGTTTCTGAAAAAGCAACCCCCGCCAGTTCGTCAGGAGTAAGTAAGAGTTTTGAAGAAAGTTGATCGAGTCGACTCACCCGATTTCGTAACTGCCAACTCCAATCATTCCACTCGGAATCGGAGGCCGCAGTCCAATCTCCCTTCCCTGCGGGAATAAAATCGCGAAATGTCGATTGCATGAATTTTTTGTAAAAAACAGCCTAAGTCCTCTCGAATTTCTGTCAAGTGGGGTAATTTCCCCCAAATCCTTCCTTCCCTAAGAGCAAGAGTCCCCATGGAATGGGGAATGGCACAGTTGTGAAGTGGAACAGGGATAAAGGCAATTTTCACACACTCCCTGCGTGGTAACGCAATTAAAAATGGGAAACCATTTGGAGAGCCGAGGGCAGGCAACCAGAAGCGGGGGTGAGAAGGGGCTTCGTAGAGCCGCAAAGCTTCCCAAGGTTCTCCCCGTAGGAATTTGGAAAAGAAAAAATCAAAAAAATCATTTGTGTTTCGGGAGGAGCCTTGGGCAACTTTGCGGCTTCGTGTGAAAAACTGTATTTGGGTATTTTTCATAATCTCTTGGACGATAGATGTTTATATATTATTGGAAGCTTTACTTCACTAAGAGAGATTTTTACTTCTTCTCGGAGAACCCCTTTTTTCTCTATCCCTTCCATCGTCCATGCGCCGCTAGGGTCCATTTAATCTCGGCGTAGGAATAGTCCTCCGGAAGAAGCTCTTTAATCTCTCTCAATCGAGTCACTTCACTCGGCGCTTTGCTTAAGATCTGCTGTTGACGATCGGGATAGACCAACTCATCAATTTTGAGCGGACTTGATTCTCGAAGAAGAATCTTTGAAATATGTTCCTCTACCGTCATCTCCGTCAGCCCTCGACTCTCCGCAATCTCTCCTAAGCTCATCCCTTGATGTAATAATCGCAAGGTCTCCTCAATCGTCTGGGGACTCTTTCCCTCAATTCTCTTCTTCTTTTTTCGCCCCCCCGATGGGCCAGATTCCCCACTTCCCGGCCAGTCGATCTCTGGCTCCCGCTCCCCTTTCATCACCGACTCTCCCATCGCCGAGAGAGTCACGATCGGATAACTTCCAGAACTCACCTCTAAATAATGCTCCCCTTTCAAGGCCTCAAACAAGGAGCGAAGATAATGTTCCGAGTGCTCTCGAAGCAATCCGTAGGTCGTGAGTCGATCCATCCCCGATTCAAGGACCTCCTTCGAACGACTCCCAATCAGCGATAAGACAATTCGTCCCACCCCGTACTGCCCCACCCATCCCTCTGAGGTGCGTCGCGAGGTTCTCGCCACGGCACTGAGGGCTTTACGGACGATCAAGGTCTCCTCCGTGGTTCCTTTGCGAATCACCCGGTGGTGAGATTCTCGACAGCGATCACATCGGCCACAATTCTCCTCTCGCTTCTCTCCAAAATAATCGAGGATCAATTTTTGACGACATTTCCGCGATTGCACAAAGCGTACCATCTGCTCCAACTTGGCCTCCGCTCGCCGACGTTTCTCCTCCATCCCCTTAAAATCAATTTTTAAATTCTGAAACGGAATCTCTGGCTTTAAAAGTCGTGTCCCCTTCGCTCGCTGGCCCGGAATCTCAAATCGCTCCAACGCTCCGATTTTCTCTAAAACCCCAAGCCCATTTCCCAACGCCATCTCATTCTCGATCTCTCCGATCGATTCATGCATCTCACTGATCGAAACGGTGGTTTCATAACCGGGCCTCGAACGTAAATAATTATAAATGGCATGCAGCGTCTCCCGAGAGGGATTCGATCCCTCGATAAAAAACTCCTGAATCCGCGTATCCACTGGATTATAAAGCAAAATACATTCGCTCGGCTCCCCATCCCGTCCCGCTCTTCCGACCTCCTGATAATAGGCCTCTAAACTCCCTGGGATATCGAAGTGGGCCACGAAACGTAAATCCCCCCGATCGATCCCCATTCCAAAGGCATTCGTCGCAATTGCGATCGGGATCTCACGAGAGATAAAACTCTCCTGTGCAGCCCCTCGTTCGAGTTCCGTCATCCCCGCATGATATTTCACATGTCTTATTTTCTTCTCGCGAAAATGTTCGGTTATTTTTTCCACATTCTTGCGTGTGGCGGCATAAATAATTCCGGTCTCCTGTTTCCGCGCAAACTCCTCCAGCATCAATAATTTTTCCGCGACGGTCGCGGTGTATTGAATCTGAAGCCCGAGATTCTCTCGCTCAAACCCCGTCACCCATTCCTGAGGCTCTCGAAGCCCGAGATGCCGAATCATATCCTCACGTACAATCGGCGTCGCTGTTGCGGTCAAGGCGACGATCTGCGGATAGCCGAGTTCCTCTAACACAGGGGGAATCGCTAAATAATCAGGGCGAAAATCATGTCCCCATTGAGAAACGCAGTGCGCCTCATCCACGGCAATCATCACCGGGGGAACGGCGCGCAACGCCTCACGAAAAGCCTGATGCCGAAATCGTTCCGGGGCGACGTAAACCAAGCGAAACTCCCCCGCCCTCATTCTTCGAATCCGATCGGCCTGCTCCGAAGGGGAGAGCAGACTGTTGATCATGGTCGAGGCGATCCCCTTTCGCTCCAAAGCGTCCACCTGATCTTTCATCAACGCTAAAAGGGGGGAGATCACCAGGGTCAACCCCTCTCGGACTAAGGCAGGGAGCTGATAACAGAGCGATTTCCCACCCCCCGTCGGCATCACCACTAAAGTATCTCTCCCAGAAAGAATCGAGGCGATAATCCGCTCCTGCTCTCCTAAAAAAGAGGGAAACCCAAACCGAGCACTCAGAATCTCATAGACCTTGGCCGGTAAAATAGCCCCCTCCTCTCTCCCCTCTTCCTGTGAAATGATCTCTTCAAATGCTTCCATAAAAGAGTTAACCCCGCAAAATTAAAAAAAGCAAAGAAGATTCATTTAATTCAGAAATAAAAAATTTTGACACGTGATCACATTGTAGTTACATTTTTTAAATGAAAACAACGCTCATTTCCATTGGGAACTCAAGGGGGATTCGCATCCCAAAACCGTTCATTGAAGAATGCGGTCTTGAAAATGGGGTCGAGATCGTAGTCCAAAATAAAACAATTCAGATTCATGCCACGCGAAAAATTAGGGAGGGTTGGGAGAACTCTTTTAAATCGATCTCCAAACACTCCGACGATACTCTCCTCGATCAATTTCAGTCCACTCAATGGGATCATGAGGAATGGGAATGGAAGTGAAGCGATTTGATATCTACCTGACTAACCTTGACCCCACTATTGGTCGGGAAATCAAGAAAACTCGACCCTGTACGATTATTTCACCCGATGAAATGAATCGTCACCTAGGAACTGTTATTATTGCTCCGATGACGACAAAAGGCCGCCCCTATCCCACTCGCGTCACCTGCCTGTTTCAAGGAAAATCAGGCCAAATCGTTCTCGATCAAATCCGAACGATCGACAAGGGGCGACTCGTAAAACTTCTTGGAAAACTAACCCCCTCCGTCAGCAGCCAAGTCGCTCACCGACTCACAGAGATGTTCCAAAAATAATCCTAAGTACACTCTGCAGCACGCTTACGATCGAGCCAGACTTTGCAGATCTGCTTCATCCGAGTCAAAATGTAGTAAGTCGTCTGACTCCGCAATCGCACCAACTCCGCTCCCACGATCCGAGGGACAAAATCACTCGGAAGGTCTAAGACTGCTTGCGGAGCACAACCTTCAAGCCCTTTACACAAAATCGCTGTCATCGCCTTGGTCAAGGTCTGGACTTGTGGCCCCAAGCGCATCCGAAAAGAGACCCCCCCCTCGGGAGTGATCTTTAAAAAGACCGCGACCTCATCGGTACACTCTTCATCCTTACGGATATCTTCGATGTCAAAAGTCTCCCCCTCTTTCGGTTCGACTCTTTTGGCATTATCGCAATAGGCGATCAAATTCTCACGCTTCCCTTGCTCGGGAAGCGATTCGAATAAACCGATAATCGCCTGTAATTTCGGAGGATAACTCATGAACGTTCAATCGGCGAACGAACTCGATTTCCCCACTCCGTCCACGATCCATCATAATTTCGGACATTTTTAAAGCCGAGAAGATAGGTCAACACAAACCAAGTATGGCTGGAGCGCTCCCCAATCCGGCAATAGGCAATAATATCATCCTCTTTTTTAAGCCCAAGCTGGCCTTCATAAATTTTGACCAACTCCTCAACGCTTTTAAAGGTCGCATCCTCATTAGTTGCCGTCTTCCAAGGCATACTCTTTGCCCCAGGGATATGACCTCCCCGCAAAACACCCTCTTGCGGATATTCTGGCATATGCGTCGTCTCTCCAGAAAATTCGCTCGGAGAACGAACATCGACCAACGGTTTGGCCGCTTTGCTATGAGCTAAAGTATCTTCGTAAAATGCACGGATCTCATCATCAAATCGTTTTGCAGGAATCGGATAAGCAGTTGCCGTAAGGGAAGGAACCTCACGAGTCGTCGCTCGTTTTTCAGCGACCCATTTTGCACGCCCCCCGTTCAAGAGCTTAACCTTTGTGTGACCGTAAAGACGAAAGGCCCAAAGCGCGTAAGTCGACCACCAGTTTGATTTATCGCCGTAAAAAACAACGGTTGTCTCCGGGGTAATCCCATTTCTGGAACACAACTGCGCAAAGAGCTCTGGAGAAACATAATCACGCACGAGTTGATCCTGAAGATCACGTCGCCAATCAATATGGACTGCCCCCGCAATATGACCTGTGTCGTAAAGCAACACATCTTCGTTGCTCTCAACAATTCGGACGGACAGGTCGTTCTGATGTTTTTCGACCCAATCACAATCGACTAAGACTTCGGCATTAAAATAGCTCATAGATATCCTTTAAATCTCTTTTGGTTGAAGAGAAGCTAAATTAGAAGCAATTAAGGACATGCGTCAAATTGAAAGATATTTAAAAGTCTTAAGTCTCATTAGATGGAGTTCGTTTTCAGTGGAATCAAGAAATCTCTGAGGAAGACTGGAGCGCAGGGAAATTAAGTTGTGGGGGCTGCTGAGGGGACCAAGGATTGAGATTAAATTCCGAGGTTTGGAGACGATTTCGGTACTCTTTTCCCATGAGCAGGATATCAGCAAGGGTGAGTCCTTGATATCGGTTTTCGTATTGAGATAAATTATTTTCGGCGAGGAGGAACAAACGAAAGGCCGGCTCGAGGCGGTTTTTTTGAAGATGGACAAAGGCCCCTGCAAATTGAATCAATCCCTTATAAAAATTAGCCTCCGTTCTTCCTCGGTCTTCGAGCCAAAGCTCTTCAAGAACATCATGTGCTTCGTAGTAAGACTGCTCATTAAAGCATTCAAAATAGCCTAAGTAATGAGGATTCCAAGAAGAGGAAGGGGATCGATATTTCTCAATGCGGTCGGCGATACGAGGTGATTTTTTGCTCTTCATTATTTAAATTTAAAGGATATCTTAATTTTTTAAGATGAAAAACCCTTTCTCGGCTCTTTTACTTGCAGGGGGACGCTCCTCTCGAATGGGCTCAGATAAAGCATTTTTAAGTTATCAGGACAATCCGTTATGGCGGCATCAATTGAATAAATTTAAAATAATCGGGGCTGAGAAAATCTTTATTAGTCGGGGATTGGGGCAATCCGATTGGGAATGTGATGAAACCTTTGTTTGGGATCGATTTGAGCAAGCGGGACCGATGGGAGGAATTCTTGCAGGAATGGAGCTCACTCAAACCCAGTGGATGATGGTATTGGCGGTTGATCTTCCGATGATTTCCCTTTCTGCTTTACAAAAATTAGTCGCCGTAGCCTCGGAGGATTGTGGGGCGGTTTACTGGAATAAATCTTATTTTGAACCGTTAGTCGCCCTTTATCCAACGATTCTAAAAAAAGAAATTCAGAACTCTTTAGAAAAGGGAGATAGATCGATCCAACGGCTTTTAAGAAAATGGGTTGAGGAAAAGAAAATGATTTCGATCGAGATCCCTTTGGAATGCATCGTTCAATATACCAATGTAAATAGCGTTGAAGAATTTGCGCAAATCACAAAAACAACCAAAAGTTGACCATTTTACAAATAATTTTAAGAGTGAGGGACTAAGGATGAAAAATGAAATTAACCCAATCTGGATATTCAGCTATCTGGCTGGCAAGAGAGACAAAAGTGAGTCGCACGTCCTCCGAGAACGATCCGAGAAATTAAAGCTCCACAACGAGAGCATGGCTCTCCTGTTTTTCCATAAACGAGATGCTTTTGGGCATAAGTTCCTGCCTCTCCTGAGGCATTTACATAATTACGAATCGAGGAGCCCCCTGAAGTAATCGAGCGCTCCAATAATGCAATGATCGCCTGCCAAAGTTTTTTCAACTCGCGGATCCGTGATGCTGAAATCTGGGGGTGAATTTTTCTCAGAAAGAGGGCTTCGTCGGCATAAATATTTCCGACTCCAGCGATGATACTTTGATCGAGAAGTGCTGTTTTAATTGGTCTCTTACTTTTTCTTACTCCATCTTGAAAACAGAGAAAGGCCTCCTCTGGCCGGTGAAAGGGATCCGGGGCGATCTTTTTCTCGAGAAAATAACGATTTTCATCAGAGACTAAGGTCAACGTTCCAAATCTTCGGGGATCATAAAATAAAAGATCGCAATCGGTAAAAGAGAATCGAGATCGGATCTGTAATCCTTTCCCCTCTTTTCCAATCGCGTTGCGAACGGGATCAGGAATGTTTTTACTCTTAGAGTCGAGCATCTTTCCTGTCATTCTCAAGTGCTGAATGAGGGTGATGTTATTCTGAAAACGCAAAAGAATATATTTTCCCCGTCGCGCAACCTCGAGTAGCTGAAGTCCTTCGAGCGATTTTGGTTTTAAGGGACTTTCGAACCAAACACGAGAGTCAAAAATCTCTAATGAACGGAGTTTCCTGCCTGCTAAATAAGCGAGTCCTCGGACAACCGTTTCTACTTCAGGAAGTTCTGGCATCGTCTCTTTAAATTAGCCTGATCATTTGAAGTTTTGTTTCAAAAATCATAAATGAGAGCACGGGGCGATGCAAGGGGTAAATTAGGCCCCAAATCCTTCCATAAAAAAATTTTGGTTCCCCCTTTCGAAAAAATTAAGAACACTCTTAGGAGCCGACTCCAAAAGGGTTTGGAGGAGACGATCTGATCCCGCAGCAGCGCATAGGCGTCAACTTAAGAGAAATGGAAATACAACTGATTTTGTTGTTTTAATACTTTCCATTAAGTAAAATGGGGTGTCGATATTCAATCATTCCATTTCGGCTGCTGATTTACTTAAAATATTTTTTTTATGGAAGGATCTAGGAGTCCTTTATGCGCCCTATGCAGTGCAACAATTCCGCCGGTTAAATCCCAATAAAAACTGTCTTCAAAACCGCTTTGTTTTAATTCTTGAACCAATTGCTTTTGGGTGGGAAATCGACGGATCGTCTCCGCTAAATAATCATAGTCTGAAACCTCCGCTCCCCAGATCTGTGCCATGACCGGCAAAATCTCAACTAGATATTTCCAATAAATCTTTTTCCACCAAACGACAGGATGGGAAAACTCCATAAGATATAAAAAACCGCCCGGACGCAAGACGCGAAGAATTTCCTTTAAGGCGATCGGACGATCGACCACATTCCGATATCCAAACGAGATCGTGACCGCATCAAAGGAATGATCTTGAAAGGGTAAATGCATCGCATCGGCAGTGGAGAGTTCTCGAATCCCTTTCTGTTGGGCAACGGCTAACATCGGAAAACAGAAGTCCCCCCCTACCCCAATTCCCTGATAGGCTTTTCTTTTCCTCAACGTGATCAAGAGATCGCCACTTCCTGTCGCCAAATCGAGCAGATCTCGGGGGAACTGCTCTTTGACTCGTTGGGTCAGAAAACCTCTCCAATAGTAATCGACGCCCCCGCTCAGAAGATGATTTAAAAAATCATACCTTTTCGCAACTCTCGAAAAAAGAGTCTTCACTTGTTGAGCGGTTTTTGGATGTTTCAAAGGATGAATCCTTTTTCCCTTTAACTTTTTAACAAGTCAAAAGCCTCTTGATACTTGGCTTGAATTTTTTGAATGATCGCTTCGGGAAGCACAGGACCTGGAGGTTGCTTATCCCAATCGACTGTTTCTAAATAATTACGAAGTATCTGTTTGTCAAAACTGGGCTGTGATTTTCCCGGTTGATAATGCTCTGCAGGCCAAAATCGGGAGCTATCGGGAGTCAATATTTCATCAATTAAAATAATTTTTCCCTCGAGCCAACCGAATTCAAATTTCGTATCAGCAATGATAATCCCCCGTTTACTCGCAATCTCTTTTGCCGATCGATATAAAGTGAGGGTCAAATTTTGAAGGGTTTCATACAAAAGATCTCCGATCTGGTCCCTAGCTTGAGCTTCGGTTAAATTCTCATCATGACCGGTCTCTGCCTTTGTCGCAGGGGTAAACAAGATCCGAGGAAGTTCCGAGGACTCTAAAAGCCCTTTCGGAAGCGGAAAGCCACCACAAGTTCCCGACTCCTGATACTCCTTCCATCCCGATCCCGCTAAATAGCCACGGGCAACACACTCCACAGGAATGACCTCCGTTTTCTTCGCCCGAACCAATCTCCCCTTCCACTCAGGAATCTCAATCCCCGCAGGAAGATCATAGCTGATGACATGATTGGGAATCAGATGCGAAGTTCGGTCAAACCATTGTCGTGCAATTTGGGTCAGGAGAACCCCTTTGTTCGGAATCAGATTCGGAAGAATCACATCAAAGGCCGAAATACGATCTGAAGCGACGATCCACAACTCCTCTTGATACGTATACAAATCCCTTACTTTTCCACTTCGTAACGGCTGGATTCCCCACGATTTCAATTGCTCTAAATTCATCTCTACCGTTGTGGCAGAACTGCCGACTCGCTTTTTGATATCCTCTTGAACCTCATTCCACCATGAATCCAAGGAAAGCTTGCAGCTCTCCTTCACGGCATTGAGATCTCCTTTGACCGCTGCTTTTGCAAAAAAGTAGAATTTGATCTTCGGCTCTGTTCCTGATCCCCGTACCGCCATTCGACAGCCATCCTCCATGTGGAAAATGAGCATCATCTCCTTGGGGATCACTTTCCCATCAAGATCTTTGTAGATCTCTTTTTCAAAATCTTGAATCTGAACCACTTTCTTCCCCTGATAGGACTGAGGAGGATTCGTTCGATAAGACTCCAAAAGCCTCTTGATTTGTGCCGCCCCAACAGCCCCCTCAAAGGTGAGGGCCCCTAACTTCTCGGTATAAAAGCCGTACTCTTGATAAATCTGATTGAGGCAATCCAATAAGGTCCTCCCTTGAATCTTTGCCTCTGCAGCTGCCTCGGCAAACATCAAGGCCGCGGCATTGGCATCCTTATCCCGGACATAATCTCCTCCGGAGTAGCCATAACTCTCCTCTCCCCCAAAAATAAAGAAGGAACTTTTCTCCAAAAGAATCCCTCGGCGCTCGGTTGCTGAAAGTGAATCCCTTCCCGCTAAACCGGCCTCTTGCTCGTAGTTCCGAAGTTTTTCGCCGATGTACTTAAATCCGGTCAAGGTCTCAATACACTTCAGTCCCTGCTTTTCTGCCATCGATTTCTGAAGATCGGTGGTCACAAAGGTCTTAATCAACACGCCATGAGATTTATTTTTCTCATTTAAGATCCCTTGTGCGAAAAAACGTCGAATTCGATAATCGGCCATCAAGGTTCCGATAATATTTCCGGAGACGATCTCATACTCCCCTTGGTCATTACGAATCGCCACCCCCATCCGATCGCAATCAGGATCAGTTGCAATCACGATGTCCGCCTTTAATTCCTTTGCCTGAGCAATCGCGATTGCGAGTGCCTCGGCATTCTCAGGGTTTGGTGATTGAACCGTGGGGAATCGACCATCCCCTTTTTCTTGCTCAGGAACAATATGAAGTTGGAAGCCAAACTTTTTGAGCAGTCGCGGAATGATCTGAATTCCTGTCCCATGCAATGAGGTGAAAACGATCTTTAACGATGACTTCGCCTTCTGAATCGTCTCCGGCTCCAAAACAAGACTCTCGAGTGCCTGAAGGTAAGCTTGATCCGCCTCCTCTCCCAGTAAATGCAATCTCCCTTTCTCCAGAGAGCAAGTCGAGGAAGCCCCCTCTTTTAGACGGTTCACCTCGGCAATGATTCCACTCGCTTGCGGTTCGACAACTTGAGCCCCATCTTCGAAATAACATTTAAATCCATTATCATGCCACGGATTATGACTTGCGGAGATCACGACCCCCGCTTGCGCTTTCAACCAACGGACAGAGAAAGAAAGTTGCGGAGTCGACCGAGAATCGGAAAAAAGATAAGCCTCATGACCTTGGGATTGAACACATTCCGCTAAAAGCTCGGCGAAATGACGGGAGAAATGGCGTGTATCATGAGCGATTACTACTTTTGATTTTTGATTCGGAAAATTCTTCAAAAGATATTCGCCGAGTCCGAGTGCGGCAAAGCGAATATTGGCATCATTCATGACATTCGTCCCCACCCCCGCATGTTCAGGAGCCCCTAACGGAGTGGGAGTTCCCTTCTCCGCTTGCGTCACCGTCTTACAAATCGTTCGTCCTCGAATCCCTCCGGTCCCAAATTTAAGGTTCGTATAAAAACGATCGTTCAACTCCGTCCACTTCTCCCCCTCAACAAGCTCCTCAATACTCAATTTCGCCCAACTCTCCAATTCAGTCGATTGATAAAGATTAAGAATCGCCTCCCGAGAGGAGGCAAGGAGAAGACCGGATTGAACTGCAGATTCGAGAGAGGAGGCAATAGTCATACAGGAAAAGCCTCTTCAAAAATGCGTCCCTTGACAACTTAAAAAATCCAAAGCGATTTTTTAAGGAATCTGCTGTTTTGACCAAGTGCCATTCAGGGCTCTTTGCCAAATTTCCTCACCTTCAATCACGGTCATCGAGATCCAATCGTTCACAAATAACTGGCGGACGCCGCTTTGCCGTTCCAGTATCTGATCGACACTTTCCCGTTTTGCTTGAACCACCACACTCAATCGCAAAGGCTCGTGAATCCATTTCTTTCCATCATGCAGTGACTGAAGAGGAAGTCCCGATTGGAGGTCCCCTCCATTCCCTTGCCAAATTCCAATTGTTCCGACGACATTATGAATCGCTTTATTGCCACTGCCATACCGTTCGGGATTAACGGTGGAGGCAAAATATTGGAGATTGATCCAACTGGCAACGACGACGGGGGCGATAAGAATTAACTCCAAGACCTTCAAATCAGGGTCCAGAGAGCTCTCGTAATCATGAAGAAAAGTTCGGCCATCGAGATGAAGCCCCTTTGTTCGGTGACGAGGGGCGGCAATGAAGGCGGCATTATTCGCCAGTCCCCATTCCGGTCGTAATTGTGACCAGTCAGAGGTTCGATTCCGTACGAAATCATCCGTTGTTGCAAACTCCTCTTTTTGAATCCCTAATGTCAACGATCGCTCCTGACGAGTTCTTCGACCGGATTCCTCAAGCGCTTTTTTCAATCGCTGCAAGTCCGCTTGATGGGATTCGGGGACTGAATCGATATCATACAATTGAACATCATCTGAGGTCGTCTGATGTAGTCCTGCGACAAACAAGGTTTGATCTGAGAGGTGAATCCCTTGCTTCAGAAGTTCATTGCGTACCAGTGTGTTATTCAGGATTTTTACTGCAACGAGAGCGTTGCTTTTTCCCGCGTGCCCTCCGCAGGCGCCACAATCTAAGCCAGAGGCATAAGGATTATTTTCAGTTTTACTTCCATGTCCGCAAATGAACACCAATCGACTGAAGTTTTGAACCAACCCTAGATTCCGGAGGGCTCCCAGGGCTAATTCCACCTGCTTATCGAAAGGAATTCCAGTTCCACGAACTGATTCAAAGTCGATCATCAGCTTCGATTCATTACACTTACAGGAGGTGGGTTTCCCTCGGCTTGCGAATAAGGTTTTTTGCGTCAGGTCAAACCCCTTTGTCCAACCAACGCTTTCCACAAACGGAAAACAGGCCCCAGCTGCTGTCTTAAATCCGTTCCATGCGTAATTGATCCGTTTTTTCAGATCGTAGGAGGCGAGCTTTTTTTCCTCGTTGTCAACATAGTCCTCTCTAATTTGAAAGGCCGGTTTTAAAAGAACAGGACATTGCGAAATCGAGCTCTCTTCGCCAAAGGGAATTCGAGCGATGGTCATGCCAAAAAAGCCGGCAAATCCAAAGGTCTGAATTTCAGAGTCGACAGCCTCTAAATGCCTCCGAAATCGCTCCGATCTCACATCGATACAAAAAACCGCCTGAACCGATGGTTTTTTTTCAGAACTTAAATTGACCTTCAATGAAGTTATCTCTTTCAGGAGTCTCTTGCGATAGGAGGACTCCAGCGCTCGATGCGAAATATAGCGAGCCCACCATACGTGATCAAGTTCACAGAGAGTGATCCCCTGAAGATAAGAGCGATAGTTCTCCTGTTCCTGGGACGAAAGGGAATCCCATAGAAACCGCTCGTAAACGAGTCGAATGGCTAAAAGATCTCGCAACGGAT
>CAMCSM010000015.1 GCA_945877805.1 Methylacidiphilum caldifontis
CCCATTTCTTGCATTAGAACTGGAGGGGCAGCCCCGACAGGTCGGGGCTGCAGTTGTACCCCCGTACAAATCTTCGATTTGGTTGTGCCCCGCTTTGCCCCCGCACCAAACAATCAGACCCTGTTTTCTTATTTTTCGTTTCACGAATGGTATTCCCTCCGTACCAAAATTATTTCCGCTTCCAGCGAAGAGATCTTCTCGTTTTACGAGCCTTTTCTCCGTCCGATGAGGCACAGCTCCGAAAGCTTTCGGAGGTGCCCCTCCATTTTTTATCACCATTTTGGTGATATCGTTTGCGAGGTATATCCATTCCCAATGCAAGAAATGGGTTAAATGATTGGCGATTTTAGGATGAAATACCCTTTGTTTGTCGAGAAAGACTCTAATTGTTTTTTAAAAAGACTTTTACCTCATCATGATTTCCGATGAAGTGGAAAAAGAGGGTTCTATCAGATTTTTCAAAAACAAGACGTGTGGAAAGATTGAATCGGCATTCAAAAATGGTTTTTGAAAGGCGTCTTATTCCGAGTCCGTGATGTTGGTGGGGAATACCAAAAGAGGCTTGAGTTTCGACTAGAAGTTGACTGATTTGTTGTCGCTCGTTGGAGTTTCTTTTCCGGACTTGTTTGATGAAATGGGAAGAAAGCTCGATTTCAAAGGAGTTTTTCAAGTGATCCTGCAAATTTCTTAGATTTTTTCAAAAGCATTTCCTGACGAGAGGTCTTGGAAAGTTTTTTCTCAATTATTTTCATCTCATGAGAATTGATTCCGTATTCCATATCTGCGTAGTCCAATGCTTCGACAGCAATCGGGCGAAGAGCGATAATCTGATCATGATAGAGGATTGCAACCGACTCCCCTGCCGCCGCTTTTTTAAGCCAAGAGGAGAGATTTGCCCGCGCTTTTGTCGGAGTTAAAGTGATCATATGCTCTCAATATCGTCTTTAATAAGACGAAATCAAGTGTTTTTATGAGGAGTCCGACAAAAACTCCTTGTCATGATGTTTTTTATCCCGAAATACAAAGTTTTTAAGCTCGAAAAGAGGTACCTACTTCATCCTAAAAAAAGCAGTTGGAACCACGGATATCACGGATCACACGGATTTCCAACAGTTTAGGAAAAATTGCACGTTCACCTTTTTGGTGAAGGAAAAAAACAGAGGTTAATTCTCATAAATTCTTCCATCCGTGGTATCTGTGTTATCCGTGGTTAAATGGATTGCCGAATTTAGGTTCATTCGCTGCGTCTCTGAGTCGCAGCGGGATATACTGATCAGTTAGTGGGATAGGCTACAAACTGAAGCATTCCCGACTTTTGCCGAACGGTGCGGAACAGGCGCGGCTATTTGCCGTGGCCTGCATCCGTCTTGTTTTCCAGGTCGCCGTTACCGGAACTGAGAATGAGAACACTGTTTGCTTCACATTTTAGGTCTATGCCTTTGTCAAGATCGCAGGGCAGGACCTCCAAGGCCACAGGGAATCCAGATGGAGAGGATTGTTGCTGGCACTGAATCCCGGGGAAAATATGCCGGCCTCCGCGATGACGAGCGGCTTGTCCTTGGCCTTGGGATCTTTTGTCAAAGCATACGCCCAGCTTTCTCGGTAGTAGTTGAATAGTGCCCCCGTCCTCACCTCATTTTCGGAGGCGTAGCGGTGAATGTCGTAAGCGCCGAAAACGTTATTGAGCTGGTCAACGGTTTTCGTATGCCAATCTTCCCCGCCGGAGTGATCCGAACCCATGAGGGCAATCTTGCCTTCAATTGGTCTGCATCATGATTCGAGCGATGGACAGCCTCATCCATTCGATTCGTTTGCGAATGACTGCGAAATCCGTATCGGTAACGTTATTGTCGTTGTAGCCATTGGAATCCCACTCAACGCCGAAGCCGATAAATCTCTGACAGATGACGGTCGAGGGGTCAACCCGGACTAAAACAGGCTCTTCATTTCCATACGCATTCATTTCCATCATAGCTAAAGCTCCTGCACACAGCGCCGCACAAAGATACCATTTCATGTCACGTCCTTTCTTCCATGATTCCTCTCGAGGACCCCATTCCGCCTCCATTTCGATGAGTGCCTGAAGTAAATGCGAATGATTTTCAAGGGAATCCTCTATCCAAATATCGAGATCAAAAGTTAAAACCGGTTTATGATTCAATAGGAAGTTCACTCCACCAATGAGAATATAACGAACTTGGTGTTGATTTAAAGTTGAGAGGATTCCGTCAATGTTCATAATTGATGGTAGTATTGAGTGAGTAAGTGAGAACCGGCTTTTTGAGCCATTTGGAATTGGGGCTTACGGGATTCAAAGGGAATATTTTTTTCTGCAAAGGCGATCGCTGAAAGGATCATTTCCCATTTTTTTTGAGGACCTAAGACCGTTAATCTTTTGTTTTCTTCGAATGTCTTGGAGTTCATAGGATTAAGATAACTGAAGAGAAACAGAGCTTCAATCTGTTTTCTTGAGTTTAGAGCTGATTTGAAATCCAATTTTGAACCACGAATTCACACGAATGGGCACGAATTGAAATCCAATTTTGATCCACAAAAGGTTCGTAAAACGAACAACTTAAGCCACCGGAGGTGCTCGTAATTTTGGTGCAGTGGGGGATGGGCCGTTCCTGCGTTAAGGAAAATAGCCTCCGATAGTGACTCACGATTTGTCGCAAAAAAAGAGGCGGCTGAAGTTTATCTCCGACAATACAACGACCATACGGATAAAAACTGGAGAGAAAGACAGCTCATTAACGATCTTTTTAAATAAAAAGAATTAATCCCCATGATCAAAATCTTCCTGCTCTTTCTTGGTCTGATCTCCTTCGGGAAAATAATTCCCGATGCATGGATGACCTATTTTTATCTCCCTAGCGCCCAACTGACCTCACTCTACTTGGGGTTCCCGCTGATTGCAGATTCAATCCATCACTATTTTAAAATCGAACATCCCCTTTATCCGATCGAAATCATTCGTGCCTGCTCTGGATTTCAATTTTTTAGCATGCTATTTGCGCTTCTTTTTTTCTTAGCCGACTCATGGAATTGGAAAGCAATTTTAAGACTTCTCCTATTCACTTGGGGAGTCACGATCATCGCAAATACGTTTCGAATGATCTGCACCCAATCCACACGCGCTTGGACAACCCCGATGATCGGAGAGCATTGGCAGGGAGCTCTCCATGAATCCGTTGGAGCGCTTATTTTTATTATCTCAGGAATTTTAGCCTATCTTTGGAAGAACAACGACTTCCCGATTATTTTTCAATCCTTAAAAACCTCTACCCGGAAACTTCTATGAATAAAGATCAAACCCTTATTGAAGATCAAGTAACACAGCCTTGGATGCCTGATTTCCTTACCACTCCTTGGTGGTGGATTTGGATCGTCACTCTTCCACAAATTCTCCTCTTTACTCTCGCTCAACATCACTATTGGATTATTTCAGAGGAAATTAACTCCTCAAGCCGATGGGACTGGTGGACCTTGTTTATTCTGGAGGGAATTACCGCCATCTCGGGAATTGTCGCTTTTATTCTCAACCGAAAATTTAAAAACCGGATTTCTTGGTGGCAGGGATTGATTCAAATCGCTCTTGGCTCTCTTCTTGTTACTTGGCTCATGAATAACGATCAAGGGCTCTTCCCCTTAAGCCTTGGCTTTCAAAGTGAATGGATGATTCAATCAAGCGATTTCTTTGGACTTCATATCGGACTTTGGATGCCGATGATCATCGGAGGACTTTGGAGGATCGCAGGCATTCCCTCTCCTTTTACACTTCGAAAAGATACCGGGTACTCTGTTTTAGGAATCATTGCCGCCCCCGTTTCTTGGTTTGGAGTCGGTTTTTTAAGCCTCATCTTTTCTCCCTTGAATAACTACGGTTTTGATAGAATTTCAGGCTCTCTTTTTGTTCTGATATTTGTGACCACAACGTTCGTCCTAATGGTTAGCCTTTTACGTCTCATTCTTCTTTGGGGTCAAAAATGGGGGCTTCGCGAAAAAGGGGATCACCGACTCGTCACGCTCCTCTTTACTTTGGTCTTTCCACTCGGTGGATTAATTCTGAATCATTACATTCCGTTTCCAACCTCATTTCAAGAACCGATCATTTACGGGCTCGCTATTTTCAACGGTTTTATCGTCGCTCTTCCTTATCCTGAAGGCTCTTGGGGTCGTCTTGTCCTTTTCACCCTTAAGGCCATCACCTTCTCTTTTACTCTCTATTTCTTCATCGTCTTTCTTCCTTACCTTCCCCTTTTCATTCCTGCGATGATCCTCTTCGGATTAGGATTTCTGATCCTCGCCCCAACGATTCTGATCGGCCTTCATTCGATCGAACTCCATCGTGGCTGGAAAATACTCGGAACTAGTTTCCATCCCGGACTTCGAACATTGATTCTCATCATCGGCTTCGCTCTGCTCCCAACTCTTTGGATTTCTATCGCTTCAAGGGATCGGCTCGCGATCCATTCGGCACTCGATTTTGTCTACTATCCTCACGATGATGGAGATCAAATTTTTGATTCAAATCTTTGGAATCTAAAAAATGCGTTAGATAATCTTAATCAGATTAAATCTCACTCCAATAAACCGTTTCTCACAAATCTCTACAGTAAGATAGTCATGGATCAAATGGTTCTCCCTGACGATAAGTTAAATAAGCTCTACCACTTATTTTTAGGCCAAGAGCGCCCAAAAATAGAACCCTCGATGAATGGAATATTTTCTTCATCCCCTCGCAGTGAAAGCCGTTGGGAGGTGGAGCAGCAAAACACCGCTCCTCCTCGAACTGTCGACCTTCTCCAAGCGTTATGGTCACAAGTACCTCCTTCTGCTGAAGGAGTCAAATCCCAAGAACTTCATCTTACTCTTAAGAACAGAGGGGAAGGAAATGCAGAGTTTTGGACAGAACTTGAACTCCCCGAAACCGTCTTGATTGAACAGTTTCAACTCAAAATCGGAGAACAATGGGTCGAAGGTCGTCTTTTTGAAAAAAAAGCCGCAGAATGGGTTTATCAAAAAATCATCCACACACGACGAGATCCCGCTATTCTCCGTTATTTAACGCCTACTCAGCTTGATCTTCGTGTCTATCCCTTCGCTTTAAACGAAGTGAGGGAAGTCAAAATCAAGTTTCTCTTTCCGGCAGGGGAACCCGTTGATTTTCAATCTTTTCCCGAGCGTCTCGTTTTTAAAACTTCAAAAAACAAAAATCTTCAAGTTAAAGCAAACGATCAATACTACTCCTTGTTCTCTAAAGAATTACTATCCACTCTCCCTCATTTGAATCGAAAGCCTTATCTTCATTTTGTGGTTGATCGTTCCGCCTCAGGGGCTATCGATCTTTCCTCCATCGATTGGAAGCCTCTTGTTAAAATTCTCACCCCCTCGACCCGCTTTGCGATACTAGACGCAAACTTCAATCGGATTCATCGATCTACGACAATGATGTCAGATTGGAGTGTAGAAAAAATAATCCATCAATCCCCTCTTCCAATCAAAGGAGGCCGAGATGACGATTCTATTCTAAAGTCGATCGAATGGTTTTATCAAAAACAAATCTCCGATAGTTCTGGTAAAAATCAACTCTTTGATGAATATCCAGTAGTTATCTGGCTTTCCAAAGTGCCTCCTAAAATCTCCCCTTTACTTCTCCGAGAATGGAAAGAAAAATTTGCATCAGAAGCACTTCTTTACTATTGGAACAGCCCACTTTCTCTCCTTGAATCCTTGTTTTTCCAAACGAGTCATACCTCCGTCATCGCTTTTAAATCGGGAAAGCAAACCACATGGGCTAACGACGAGACGAATCGATGGCTTCCCTCACTACTTCCCGATTGGAGCCACTTCGATAATGGATCTTTCAAGACGCTTTCTCCCCAGCTCGAGAATAACCTCCTCGTGAACAAAAAATATCTTCAAGGCTTAAAACTTCTCTCGTTGGAGAAAAGACTGGAAGAGGAAAGATATAATGTAAAAAGACTGCTCCCTGAAATTGTTCTCCTTTCTAAGTCAATCGGTCTTCTCTCCCCCAGCCTCTCCTTCATTGTTGTTGAAAACTCGATGCAATGGAAAACCCTTGAAGAGGCAGAAAAGAAAAAACTTAAGGGACATCAATCTTTGGAGTTTAATGAACCCAATTCAAGTTCAACCCCTGAACCATCCACCTACGTTCTTATGATTTTAGCGGGATTGATCTTTTATTGGAAAAAATGTTTAGATAAGAAAAATCTCTCGACGATTTCCGCATATAAAGATAGGACAAACTCGTGAACATTCTCCAGAACCCGATGACCCGATATCGACTATCCCTTGGACTCTTTATCCTCGGACTGATTCTCAGCGGAATCACCGCCTTCCCGCTTCTCATCGAACTTCGACTGCTCTGCCAAATCTTCGGGATTGATAAGATCACCGATCCTCAAAGCCTTGAGGGTATTCGCTATTGGATTCTGGTAGTTAAACTCGGCCTCGAAGAGATCTACAGCAAATACCCTTGGTACGCCTACGGGACAGATTGGCTTGCCTTCGGACATTTAGTCATCTCTCTCTTTTTTATTGTCCCTTGGTTCAAACCGATCGGAAATGAATGGGTTCTGTGGATTGGAATCATCGCTTGCCTCGGCGTCCTCCCTCTTGCCCTCATTTGTGGTGAAATCCGGGGAATTCCTTTTTACTGGAGACTCATCGACTGTTCTTTTGGGCTGTTTGGGATTCTCCCTCTTATGTACTGTCTCCGACAAATTAAACAATATAAGCAGTCAGCAGATTTCGCTGATCAAAATTCGTGACTCTCGGATGAAAAGAAGTTTAATCTCCCTTTTCACTGGATTATTATTGATGAATTTTTCTCAATCAGAATCACCACCTTCCAAGGCTACGCTCCCTCAAAAGCTCCCTGTCGGGATCTTTTATTCCGATCTCTTATCTGCTTTACTCTTAGCCCTCGACCCATAAAATGCTCTCCTATGCCACTAATCGACATGCCTCTCGAAGAACTTCATCAATACCAAGGAATCAACCCCAAGCCTGCTGACTTTGATTCCTATTGGGACTCCTCCCTCGCTGAAATGAAGGCCGTCGACCCTCAGGTCGAACTCGTTAAAACGACGGAGATTACCTCCAAAAATATCGATTGTTTTCACCTTTATTTTACAGGAGTCGGAGGGGCGCGGATCCACGCCCATTTTTTACGGCCGAAAAACGGCAGCGGAAAACTTCCTGCAATCGTTCAATTTCACGGCTACACGGGAAACCGTGGGGGATGGCTTGAGAAACTCGCTTGGGCCAACGAAGGATTTATTGTCGCTTCAATGGATTGTCGCGGTCAAGGAGGCCAGAGCGAAGATTCCTCTCAGGTTCTCGGAAATACTCATCATGGACATATCATTCGAGGACTCGACGATCCGAATCCCAAGAAGCTTCTTTTCCGTCAAATCTTCCTCGATACCGCGCAGCTGGCGGGAATCCTCATGAAAATGCCGGAAGTTGATTCTGCTCGCGTTGCCTCATTGGGAGGATCTCAAGGGGGGGCTCTGGCGATTGCTTGTGCCGCTCTTGAACCACGAATCGCCCGTACGGCTTCAGCCTTTCCTTTTTTGAGCGATTACAAACGAACCTGGAAAATGGATCTTTGTAAGGATGCCTACGCAGAACTTAGAACCTTCTTTCGTCACTTTGATCCGCTCCATGAACGGGAGGAGGAGATCTTTACGAAGCTCGGCTACATTGATATTCAATTTTTAGCTCCTCGCATCAAGGCGGAGGTGATGATGTCTGTCGGATTGATGGACACCATCTGTCCTCCTTCGACTCAATTTGCGATGTATAACAAAATTACCTCACCGAAATCGTTGAGGATCTATCCCGATTTCGGTCATGAGGGACTCCCCAAAGACAGCGATGCCGTGTTTACATTTTTTACGAAATAGATTCAAAACAGGGGAGTGTCTCTCACGAAGGCGCAAAGGACACAAAGGTTTTAAATTTCCTCTGCGAAAATCTACGTCCGCTGCGGATAAATCAGTGTAAATAAGTGAAGATCAGTGGTTAAAAACTGTCTTTAAATATCCTGAGAATCCTGTCCATCCCTGTTCATTAATTGCCTTCTCACCCCCCCCGCATCAAACGGTTAATCCTCCCTTTTCGATTCATCCGCAATCAAACGAACGGGCCAAACGGCTATCAAGCTGTTTTTGGGAAGTTTTTCCGTATTTTCAATAAATTCACTCCATAGTCTCGGAAACCCCTTGACGTCAACGGCTTTCAACTCTACAAAGCATGAACTTTAAAGCACAAATATGAGTTTTTTCTCGAATTTCTTCACGAACGATATCGGCATTGACCTCGGTACTGCCAATACATTGATCTACGTTAAAGACCGCGGAATTGTTCTCCGAGAGCCCTCCGTCGTCGCTATCCAACAAGGGACTAAAAAAGTTCTTGCGGTGGGAGATGAGGCGAAACGAATGCTCGGTCGAACCCCTGGCAATATTATTGCCGTTCGTCCGATGAAGGATGGCGTGATCGCCGATTTTGAAATCACCGAGGCGATGCTTAAGGCCTTCATTCAAAAAGTGGCTCGTAAAAATAAATTTCGTCCCCCTCGTATTGTCATCGCCGTTCCCTCCGGAATTACCGAAGTTGAGAAACGGGCCGTCAAAGATTCCGCACAACATGCGGGAGCACGAGAAGTTCATTTAATCGAAGAGCCCATGGCCGCCGCGATTGGCGTCGGTCTCCCCGTTCAAGAGGCCGCTGGAAATATGATTGTCGATATCGGTGGAGGAACCACGGAAGTTGCGATCATCTCTCTTGCGGGAATTGTTTTTAGTCGCAGCGTTCGTGTCGCTGGTGATGAGCTCGATGAGAGCATCGCTAATTACATGCGCCGTGCCTATAATTTGATGATTGGAGAAAGAACCGCCGAAGAGATCAAAATCAAGATCGGCTCTGCTTATCCAATGGAAAAAGAGTCCAGTATGGAGGTCAAAGGACGAGACCTCGTCGCCGGACTCCCAAAGACTTTGACAGTGACATCGCAGGAAGTACGTGAGGCGATGCTCGAGCCGATTTCCGTAATTGTGGAATCCGTTCGCATCACCTTGGAGCGCTGCCCCCCAGAACTTTCCGCCGACTTAGTCGAGCGCGGAATTGTTCTCGCCGGCGGAGGAGCATTACTCCGAGGATTGGATCGCCTCTTGGCGGAAGAAACAGGTCTCCCTGTCCATGTGGCAGAAGATCCGTTGAGTGCCGTTGCGGAAGGTACCGGAAAAGTTTTGCAGGAATTCAAATACCTTCGCAAAATTGCCGAAGCTGAACGCATGACGTAACCTGCGACCCGATAGCCACGACCGTTAATTCGGAGAGTGGCAAGAAGTTGGTCGCATGACGTTTAAACAATTTTTATTATTTACAGCATTTGCCCTTTTTTTGGGCTTTTGTTTGACTCGCTCGAGTGAAGAACATCTTCGCTTGCGCGCTCTGACGCTCCAAACCCTTTCTCCTCTATTTTATGCGGCGGATCGTCTCTCCTCGCTCTCTGAAAAGGTCGATGTCAACATACAGACTCCAGGATCGGCACAGGCGGCCTTCGACAAGCTCGTCGATGAAAATCAAAAACTCTCCATCGAGCGCGAAACGATGCTCCTCATGGTAAAAGAGAATCTCGAACTCCGAAAAAAACTCTCCTTCCGCGGCGCCCCTCAATTTCATCTCATCGGCTGTCACGTCATTGGCCGCGATCCTGTGAGCTGGTGGAACAGCGTTTATATCAATCGCGGAACCCAAGACCATCGAGCCCTTGAAAAAGCGATCTATCGACAAGGCCTCCCAGTCATCAGTCCTTATGGAGTCGTCGGAATCACGGGGGTCGTCTCTGAAAAAATGAGTGAAGTGATTTTAATCGTCAACGAAAACTGTCAATTTGCAGCCCAACTCGAAGATTGCCGTTAACAAGGAGTCATTCAAGGAGAGGGGTCGGTCCGTGAAGGAAATCCACAGACCCGAATGAGATATATTCCCAAAGAAACCCCGGTCAAAATCGGTGAAAAAGTTTTTACCAGCGGGCTCGATGGTATTTTTCCCCCTGGACTTCTCGTGGGCAAAGTCCTCGACGCACGCCCTTCGATCAAAGATTCATATTTAGAAATTACGATCGAGCCGGCCTTCGATCTCGCGCAACTTACGGAACTCTTTATCATTGTGGATGAGTCATGAAGCGCGGACAAGCCTCCTCAATCCATGTCTTTCTCATGGTGATCTCCCCCTTTGCGGCGCTCGTCTTAGGCTATTACCTCCATTGGACTTATGTCAAAACGCTGGGAGATACCACCACCACTTTTATCAGTGATGTCGATGATGGATTAGAGACATTGAAGACGCTCCAGCGGGAGGTGATTCGACTTCGAAAAGAGAATACGCGAATTGCAACCGAAAACATTTATTATCGGAATCTCACGGGGGAGAACTCTCGACTTCAGGAGATGCTCCTTTTTAAAAACGCCTCCCCTTATCGACTCCAAGCCTGTAAGGTCATTGGCCGTAAGCAAGAGAGCTGGTGGAGCACGCTTCAAGTGAATATCGGATGGGAAGATGAAGCCGGAATGACCCGAGATCTGCCTGTTGTCTCTCCTCGCGGAGTGGTTGGAAAAACAGGGGAAATTTATGCCAAAACCTGCGAAGTGATTCTGATGGTGAACCCCAACTGTAAAATAGCGGCGACCCTAGAAACGACCCGTGAACATGGAATTATCATTGGTGGCGGCTCCCGAACGAAATCTCAACCGCAATCCAAGATGACTTATATTCCGCGAGGGGTTGAACTAGGCCTTGGAGAGCGAGTCTTTACCAGTGGCGCTGGAGGAGTCTTTCCTCCCGGACTTTTTCTCGGTACCGTCGCCTTAATTAAACCGGTGGCCTCACAAAGTAATTTCGGTCTCTATCAGGAACTTTGGATTGATCCTGCGATCGACCTCACTCAGCTCGAAGAACTTTTTATTGTCATGGGGACTAAATAAAATGATTGCCATGTCCCTTTTTGTGCTGACCCTCGGGATCATCGGAACGATTGCGCAAATGTTCTTTCCGAGTTGGGCGATCTTCTTTGAAATGGAGCCCCATCTGCCGGTACTTGCGGTGATTTACGCTTGTTTGGTTCTCCGCTCTCATTGGGTCTTTCTGGTCACTTGTCTCATTGGACTGGCCCTCGATCTGCTCTCTCCGCAAAAAATGGGGCTCAGCGTCCTCTCCCTCACTTTTACAGCTCTCTTAATGCTCACTCAGCGTCGCTCGCTCGATGCAGAGCGTTGGGATACCCGAATCTTACTCGTGATCGCAGGCACTTATTTCTACCAAATCACCGACTATCTCCTGTACTCTCTGCAGCTCCAACGCTGGATGTGGCCCTCCTCCCTTTGGTATCGAATGCTCTTCCCCGCCTTTTTTAATGCGATCTTAAGTATTCTCCTCTTCCCGATCATCACTCGAATTGCGATTTTTTTCGGATGGTACGAACCTCGGCATTTCACGGAGGAATATGCTCGAAGCTAAATCCAAATCTCAAAGTACTCATCATGGAAGTCGACAGGGATATCTCATCTTTGCCTTTTTCTTGGCCGCCCTTTATCTTGTCTTCCGACTCTATGATGTAACGGTTCAGAAAAACGAGAACTACAAAGATAAACTCCGCAGCCAAACGACCGTTGCGATTCGCCTCTCCCCCGCTCGGGGAGCTATTTTAGATCGCAACGGATTTGCGATTGCGGAAAATCGGGCAAGCTTCGATATCGATTTCTATCTCGATCAACTCATTCGCGATTACTCTCGGACACATCGCGGCCGGATTCCTAAAATTCCAATTTCCGTTAAACGAAAAGGGAAAGTCATTACGCGCGAGGAAAATGATATTGTTAAAATTGTTGCGGAATCGGTAGAGCCGTTGAAGAAAACATTGGGAATCGAAATTAAACTTGATGCCAACGATATTCGTAACCACTACCGTACTCAGCCCCGAATTCCCTATCCCTATAAAGCGGATGTGGACTTTAATACCCTCGCCCAATTCTCCGAACGAAATCTAGGAATCCCTGGAATCGAGATCGGAGCGCGCCCGATTCGTACTTATAATATGGGCGCCTTTGCCCCGCATATCGTCGGCTACATTGGCCGTCCTGAAAGCTCGGAACAGGTCGATGAAGCGGGAGTTGAATTTGAATTTGTCGGTAAAAAAGGGGTCGAAGAGAAGATGGATTCCCATCTTCAAGGAAAAGCGGGAGGAAAAATTCTTCAAGTTAACTACCGCGGCTACATTGTTCCCGGCGATGAAACCGAAGAGCCCCCCACTGTGGGAAATTCAATCACACTCTCCATTGATGCCCGAATCCAGCATATCGCCGAGGATGCGATGCGAGGAGTCGGACGTGGGGCGGTCGTGATTCTCGATCCGAATAATGGCGACATTTTAGCGATGGTCTCCGTTCCTAATTTCGATCCCAATGTCTTTATTCCTAAAATTTCCCCCCAGAACTGGAAAGAGCTCACGACGAATCCGACCGCTCCGATGATTAATCGTGCCCTTTCCGAATATGCTCCGGGATCGATCTATAAACCGATCATTGCTTTGGCGGCACTGAAGTCTCATGCGATTCGCCCGAATACCCTTATCAATACCGCCAGCAGTATGTTCATCGGAAATCGTTCCTTTAAAGATTGGTATAAAGGGGATCGCGGTCCGATCACGGTTAAGGAGGCGATCCAATGGTCAACGAATACCTTCTTTTATCCTGCGGGAATTAGTACTGGAATCGATAAGCTCGTCGATATGGCTCTCCTTTTTGGAATCGGACAACCGACCGAGATTCCGCTCCCAGAAGGGAAAGGAATTCTCTGGAGTCCGGAATGGCTCAAAAAACATTATCCTGCCGAACGATGGACCACGGCTTACACCGCTAATTTCTCGATCGGTCAAGGGGCGGTCGAAGTCACCCCGTTGCAAATGGCGGTGGTGGGAGCCGCGATTGCGAATGGAGGAACGGTCTACTTTCCGAATCTCGTGAAGAGCATTCAAAGTATCGATGGAGATGTTAAAGCGACCTTCCCGACTCGGATTCGCAATCGAATTGAGTTTGATCTTGCCGACATTGATATCGTTCGCCAAGGAATGCTCGCCGTCGTCGAATCTGGAACGGCGACCAAAGCTCAGGTCCCCGGCTATAAAATCGCGGGAAAAACCGGAACAGCTCAATTTAAAACTCGGCTCCAAGGGCGCACGGTCAGCGATCAGCGAACTTGGTTTCTCTCCTTTGCTCCCTACGAGACCCCTCGTTATGCCATCTGCGTTCTTGTCGAAGGGGGAACCTCAGGAGGAGGAACCTGCGCTCCGATTGCTCAAAATATCTACTCCCGACTTTTTGCGATGGAAAAAGGGGAGACGATTGCGATGAACTATCTTACCCCCGTTGAGGGTCATTTTGGTGGCGTCACCGATTATGTCCCCCCTCAAGCCAACGGAGGCGCCACCGCTCCTGGTGCCATTCCCGCAACGGGAACCATTCCGCAAGAGAGCAATCCTGGGGATGCCCCAGCTGAAGTTTCTAACGAAGATGACGATCGTAAGCCGTCTCGAATTCTTCCTCAGAGAAGCCGTTAACCGGAAATCAAAATCATGTGGACCCTCATTCAAAAAATCGGCCGAATCAACTGGATTCTCATGCTCTTGATGTGTGGACTCCTCACCGCGGGACTGATGGCGATCTATAGCGCGACCTATGTCAGTGAGGTCAGTGAATTTCGTGAGGCCTTCACAAAACAGCTGCGAATGGTTCCGGTCGGATTTGCTATCTTCTTCATTATCGCTTTGGTTGATTATCAATTTTGGATCAAATGCTCCCTTCCGATCTTTATGGCCACACTTATACTGCTCGTTCTGGTCCTTTTCTTTGGAAAAGTCGTCAACGGAGCCCGAAGCTGGTTCCTGATCGCAGGCTTTGGAATTCAGCCGGCTGAATTTACTAAAATCTCCTTCATTCTGATGACGGCCTTACTGCTTCCTCTGATGCGGGAGCGATTCTCCGATCTCCCGCTCTTTTGCTGTAGTATGGGATTAACTCTTATTCCCATCACGTTGATTATGGGACAGCCGGATCTTGGCTCAGCCTCAGTTTTTATTCCCATTATGTTTTTGAGCCTTTATGTTCTCGGAATTAAAAATCGCTACATCATGCCCTTTGTCGCCGCCGGCATTCTTCTCTTTGTCGCCTTAAATCTTCTCGGTCCAAAAATCGTTGAAATGGAGAAGCCGTTTCCGGGTCTCAAAACCTATCAAATGAATCGGATCAAAACCTTTATTAATCCAGAGCTCGACCCATTAAAATCGGGATGGACGATCAACCAATCGTTGATTGCGATTGGCTCCGGTGGTTTTTTTGGTAAAGGCTATCTTCAAGGAACTCAAAATGTCCGTGGCTTCATCGGTCGAAATATCGCCTTCACTGACTTTATCTTTGCCGTCATCGGAGAAGAGACCGGATTTGTGGGGGGCTCAGTGATCATCATGGGAATTGCCTTTGTGATCTTGCTCTCGCTTTATGTCGGCAGCAAATCTCGAGATTCCACAGGATCGATCCTCACCGCGGGGGTTGCCGCTCTCTTTTTTACTCACTTTTTTATTAACATCGGCATGACCATCAAAGTCGTGCCAATCACGGGAATACCCCTTCCGTTCATCAGCTTTGGAGGATCGTTCCTCCTGGTTTGTATGTCGGCAATGGGTCTGGTACAAAGCGTGTGGATACACCGCAAGCCTTTAGAAAGGAACTAAACTATGATCATCGAAAAAATACGGGACTTCCTCGGCCTCAAACGAAAAGGGGACGAAAAGGAAATCATCATCAGCGCCGAAAAATTGGAGCGACGAGTCGCTCTGCTCGAGGGCGGCTCCCTTGAGGAATTTGCAGTCGAACGGGATAGCGACCGCCAAATCTCCGGCAACATCTACAAAGGACGGGTTCATAATATTGAACCGGGCTTAAAAGCTCTCTTTGTCGATATCGGCATGGAAAAAAATGCATTCCTCCACTATTGGGATGCCCTTCCTGCCGCACTCGACTCGAATATCGAAACCATCGAGAGAACCAAAAAGAAAAATCCCCGCAAGCGAATCACCTCGGACGATATCCCGAAGCTCTATCCTCCAGGCTCCGATATTATGGTCCAAGTCTCCAAAGGACCGATCGGAACTAAAGGGGCACGGATCACCACCAACCTCTCCTTAGCCGGTCGTTACATGGTGCTCATGCCTCATGCCGATCAATTCGGAATCTCCCGAAAGATCGAAGATCCGAAAGAGCGTCAACGGCTCCGTAAAATTCTTCAAGAACTCGAGATCCCCGAAGGAATGGGGGTCATCATCCGAACGATCGGAGAGGGCCAAAAGGCTCGCTTCTTCGTCCGCGATCTCGCGATGCTTCTCGATCAATGGAATAAGATTACTGAAAAAATGGGGGCAATTAAAGCTCCTGCAGTTCTCCAAACGGAACCGGATCTCGTCGAACGCTCCGTTCGCGACTTCTTGACCGATGACATCGATCGCATCGTCATCGATAATGAAGAGGCCTATAACCGAGTCCGCGAGTTGATCTCCTCGATCTCCAAACGCTCGGTGCGTAAGGTGAAACTTTACAACGATCCGATTCCGGTCTTTGAAAAGTTCAATGTTGATAAACAGGTCGATAGCGCCTTCCGCCGTCAAGTCTGGCTTCCTTGCGGAGGTTACTTGGTCATCGATGAAACGGAGGCTCTTGTCTCCATCGATATCAACACCGGCCGCAATAAAGGAAAAGAGGATCAAGACTCCACGATCCTTCAAACCAATCTTGAATCGGCAGAGGAGATTGCCCGTCAACTCCGTCTCCGAAATATCGGGGGATTGCTCGTCATCGATTTCATCGACATGAAAAGTCGACGCGATCAACAGATGGTCTATCAAAAACTAAAAGAGTGCTGCCAACGCGATAAGTCGAAAACGAATATCCTTCCGATCTCCTCTTTGGGTCTGGTCGAAATGACCCGCCAACGAGCTCAAGAAAGTATCCGTAAGACTCACTTCCAAGAGTGTCCCTGCTGTAAAGGAAAAGGGATGGTTAAATCGCCAGAAACGATGAGTGTCGAAATCCAACGGGCGATCATTCGCACGATGAGACTTCATCCGGATGTCCACGAGCTTCGTGTGATGGTGAACTCACAAATCATGGATCGTCTCAAACATGAAGATGAAGATCTTCTCGTCGATCTCGAACGCCGATTCCAAGGAAAGCTCGCTTTCCGTATGGAACCGAAATTCCAAATCGAGGAATTTAAGATCATCAACGCCGTGAACAACGAGGAACTTTTAGAAAAATCTTAAAGAAAAATCATTTCAATGGGGAAGGCAGGAAAAAAGGAAGGTTATTAAAAAATCTTCCTGATTTCCTGCTTTCCTAAGAGATTTCTTGATTCCACTGGAAACAGGAAGGAACCTCGCTTTTATTTCTTCATGAACCCCCTCACCTACTCTCTCGATCAACTGGATCAGCTTCCCCATGGGAAAGCCCACTACGGGGTCATCGGAGATCCGATTGCCCACTCACTTTCCCCTTTTATTCACAATCCTGCTTTCGAAGAGCTCGGCATCAAAGCCGACTACTCTCGGATTCATCTCAAGCCAGAGGAACTTCCTCTCGCCGTCGAAAAACTCCTCGAACTCGGTTTCCTCGGATGGAACTGCACTGTCCCGCATAAAGAACTCATCGTTCCGCTCTGCCATCAACTTGATGAAAGCGCTCAACACTTTAAAGCGGCGAACACCATCCGCGTTGAGGGGGGGAAACGAATCGGCTATAATACCGATGGCCTCGGCTGGCTCCGTGCCATTCGTGAAGAATTTCAAATCGATGTCAGCGAACTTCGAGTGATGATCTTAGGCACGGGCGGAGCCGGTCGCGCTTTAGCGATCCAATCGGCTTTTGAAAACTGTGAACGTCTTGTCCTCGTTAATCGTAGCGTCGAGAAAGCCCTGACCCTCGAAAAAGAGATCCATCAACTCCTCAAGCAAGGACATGCCTGGAAGGAAACTCTTTCGGTCACCTCGATCCCCTTAGAATTGTCTCTCCTGAAAAAAGAGCTCCAAAACATCGATCTCATCGTCAACTGCACCTCGGCTGGCCTCAATCCCGATCTACCGTCGCTGATCCCCAAAGAGCTTTTCCACGATAATCTCTTGGTTTACGATACCATTTACAAACCGAGTCCGACCCAATTCCTCTTAGAAGCCCAAAAAGGAGGCGCAAAAACCGCCAATGGCCTGAGCATGCTCCTCCATCAAGGAGCCCTCGCCTTTGAAATCTGGACCGGCCGAACCGCCCCCATCGAATTAATGCGAAAATCGCTATTGCAACAAATTTAATAGAAAGATTTGACAATTTACTCTCAAGGCAGTAATAATTAGATAACAAAAGGAAACCCCTCTATGAAAAAACTCCTATCTTTTGCTACGTTCATCGCTCTTGCAATGATCACCCATGCCGATATCTCCCTCCCTAAAGAGACCACCCTCGCCGATAAATTAGGTCGTGGATTAGGAAATATCATCGGAGCTCCTGGTGAGGTGATCGATTCCTATCTTCAAGTGACCCAAGAACAAGGACCTATTGCAGGAATCACTAAAGGGTTATTGTTTCAAGGAGGATATCGAATGATAACCGATATCGGACACGGTTTCTATGATCTTGCGACCGGCCCCCTTCCGGTTGGACCTTACTATTCCTATCAATCTTGGAAAAAGCCTGCCAACAACTCTTCACTCGTTCAAGAGTATCCCCCTTCGATCATTAATACCGATTATTTGTTCTAAGAAGAATTTCCCTAAAATAAAAGCCGTTCAGCACAACTGAGCGGCTTTTATTTTATTCCTAGAGTTGCAGTTTTTATAAATTACGTTATCCTCTGAGCACTATGAATAACCTCCTTAAACTCCTCCTCCCTGTCCTCGCCGTTGCCTTTGTCGGATGCGCTAGCACCGAAAAGAGCTGCTCCAAACCCACTCCTGCCTGTGAAACGGCTTGCAAAAAAGCAACTAAAGATGACTCCAAAGAGGTTCATAAAGTTCAATATTAATTACTAAAATTTGCATTTTTTTAAGTTTGCATTATTTTAAAATTCTTATGAAAAAAATTACCCTTGCCTTGATCGCTGTTATCGGATTCTCAACCGCTGCCTTATCTCCTGTTTTCGCAGAAGATTGTTGTGGTAAAGAGAAGAAAAAAGAAAAAACGGAAGAGAAGAAGGAAAGCACAGAAAAAAAATAACTCTCCTTTACAAAATTTAATAAAAAAAGGCGCATCCTCCCGATGCGCCTTTTTTGTTTCGATTCTTGACAAAAGTCGCTAATCCCATGATCGTCACCTTCTGGAGTCGGTCCGTTATTTCGGACTGGAAGGAATCGATATCCTTACTGACCAGTTAGTGGGATAGGCTACAAACTGGTCAGTTAGTAAGCCAATTCACCACTATTAATCTCAATGCCGCAATCGCCGCAAATCCAATCGCCCCCCACTCAAACCAATTCTGTGAAATCCGATGGTTAATTCGCCCTCCCCACCAAGCCCCCAATAATAAAATCGGAACGAAAACGAAGTCCAAAAAAAGCGTTTGTGAATGAATAATCCCTAAGGAGAGCCCAAAGGGAACCTTCACACAGTTCATCATCAAATAAAACCAGGCCCCGGTCCCCATAAATTCCTCTTTCTTGAGCTTCATCTCTAATAAATAAAGGGTCACTAACGGTCCTGCCGCATTCGCAATCATCGTCACAATCCCGCTCGTAAATCCAAAAAAAAGAGCGACCCCCGCTTGATGCGGCTGCCAGTTCGGAAGGGCTTTCCGAAAAAAGTGGAGCACGACCATCAATAAAATTAAAATTCCGATCCAAAATCCGGCACTGGAATCATTTAAATACTTCATCGAATAATAGCCGACCACCACCCCCGCAAAGGAAGGAGGGATCAACTTCCACACATGGGACCAAACCGTTTTTCCTCGAAATCGACGAATCGCAACTAAATCGGCGACAATCAGGAGTGGCAATGCGATCCCCGTCGAAAGCCGCGCTGGGAAAATCGAGGCAAAAATCGCAACGAATAAAATGCCAATCCCCGGAATCCCCGTTTTTGAAAGCCCTACCACAAAAACCCCAAAGGCTAACAGCAGCCAAACCCCTAGATCGTTCGGGAAGAGAGCAGTCATGATTCAGGGGAGGAAAGTCCCTGCTCCGCGATTGCGGCCTGCGCTTTTACCTTCTGAATAAACTCCGTCACCTCTTCTGACCGGAACTTTCTCTCCCATCCATTCCCATAAACAAAAACCTCGGCATCGGCCGGATTTTCATAAACCGACCCCACCTGATTCATATTAAAATAAAAGGTCTGCCCATTCGTTCGTTTTACAGTCATCCAAGGAATACTCATAAAAGAACTATCTCTCTCATTTCTAAAAAGAGGAAGATAAAAACTTTTATTTTTCTCACACAACAGTAAGCTTTCCTCCTTAAGACATACTGACCAGGTTAAAATTATTTACATTCTTGTTGTTTTGTTCAAGAGATTGTCCGTTTTATCCAAGAATTGGGAGCTATGATCAGGTAAGATATAGAGCGATCTTTATTCATCATTGCATACAAAAAAGAGTAATCTATGAAAATTAACCGGTCCACCACGCGACGCAGTTTTTTAAAAAACACCTTATGGACAGCAGGAGGATTGGCCTTTCCGGCCATTGTGCGTGCTGATGTTCTTGGGCTTAATAATCGAATTTCTGCATCGAGTAAGTTAAATATTGGGTCGATTGGCTTGGGAAAAATGGGGCATTCAGATTTGAATCTCATTTTAGGTTGTTCTGAGGTTCGTGTGACAAGTCTTTGTGATGTGGAGACGAAACGGCTTCAGTGGGGGGTCGATAAAGTGAATAATCGCTATCAAAATAGCGAATGCAAAAGCTTCTCCGATTGGCGCCAGCTGCTTGCCCAACCCGATCTCGATGGCGTTATCATCAGTACTCAAGATCATTGGCATGGAGTCATCGCCACTGCGGCTTGTAAGGCGGGGAAAGCGGTATATTTGCAAAAGCCCATTGCCCTAACGCACTATGAGGGGCAGCAAATCGTTGCCGCGGCAAAACGTTACAATACCGTTCTTCAGGTCGGGAGTCAGCAACGTTCAGAGGCCTCATTTCATACGGGCTGTGAATTGGTACGAAATGGCTATTTTGGGGCTTTAAAATCGGTTCGTTTGACTCTCACCAATAGTGTGACTCCATTAAACAGCTTTGAGCCGGAACCGATTCCTCCGACTTTGGATTGGGAGATGTGGCTGGGGCCAGCTCCTTGGCGCCCTTATTCATCTCAATTGTGTCCAATTAAGGACAAGGAAGCTGACATGCCGTTTCCCAATTGGCGTGGCACTCGCGAGATGGCTAATGGGGGGCTCGGAGATTTTTCACCCCATAATGCCGATATTGCTCAATGGGGAAGTAATCATGACCACTCGGGGCCGGTTCAGTTTATTCCGCCGAACTCAAAAGAGAAAAGAGGGTTGAAGTTTGTTTACTCGAATGGGATTGAAATGGAGTGTGGATCTTACGAGTTTGTCGAAGAAGGGACGAATGCACCTGCGGATTCGATTCCAATGGTCCGGTTTGATTGTGAGGCGGGGTGGGTCCTTACGGGAAGAGGAGATCTTCTCATGGCAAGTGATCCTGAGCTTTTGCGTAGAGGGTTAAATGCGGAGGATATCCGACTTTTTCGCGCTCGAAATCACTATCAGGCATGGGTCGATGCGATCCGTAACTCGCATCCGACGATTGCATCCGTAGAGATGGGACATCGGAGCGCGAGTTTTGGCTGGCTTGGAAATATTTGCATTGAACTCAATCGCCCGCTGCAATGGGATCCGCTTGCAGAGCAGTTTGTCAATGATCCTGAAGCGAATGCACGGCTGCGTCGTCCGCTGCGTGCCCCTTGGGTTTTGGGATAATTACTTTAGGGACTTTCATCTATGAAAAATATTTTTTTAATTATCGTTTGCATCCTCTTGTTCACGGGAGGGATAAATGCAGCAACAGATCCCGCAGATAAAGTCCTGAACGAGCAGGAGAAGGGTCTTATTCTTGCTTCTTTGCCTGATAAGCTTCCTGTGCCGATTGCAAAAAAAAGACGCGTTCTTGTTTATGCTGTAACGACGGGGTATCGACATAAGGAGAGTATCCCGGCTGGGAAAAAATGGTTTGAAACGTTAGGGATTAAAACAGGGCAATTTGAGGTTGTTGTGAGCGACGAGCTTGCAAATTTTGAGGCCGATCAACTCAAGACCTTTGATGCCGTCTGTTTTATGTGTACGACAGGAGAGGTTTTCTATCCTTCTCAAAAAGAGGTGGAAGGAAGGAATGAGGAGGGGAAAAAAAAGGCACGTGAAACGGAGGTACGGCTCAAAGAAAACTTCGTTCAATATTTAAAGAATGGCGGAGGTTGGATCGGATTTCATTCTGCAACAGATACCTTACACAATTGGCCTGAATATGTGAATATTGCGGGCGGGCTTTTTTCAGGACATCCGTGGGGCTCAGGCGACGAAATTGCGTTACAGGTGGAAGATCCGAAAAGTCCATTGACGCGTGAGACCTTAAAGAGCAAGCGATTAATGTTTCAAGAAGAAATCTATCAATACAAAATGGGAACCTTTGATCGAAATCGGTCGCACGTTATTTTGTCATTGGATTGGATGCGCACGCCAACGACGAAAACGATTTTTAATCGTATTAATCGTCCCGATTTCGACTTTCCGATTAGCTGGATTCATCCCTATGGAAAGGGACGAATCTTTTATTCAAATCTAGGCCATAATCCGCACACTTTCTGGCATAAAGATCTAAACGCCTATCATTTGCGTGGTGTTTTATATGCCACAGGGGATTTGCCGTTAGATGCGACTCCTCAAGGGAAACTGGTGAAACCGACCGAGGGAATAGTTTTGGCTGAGGTGGCTCCGATTAATGAAACGGAATTGGCCAGCTCGCTCACGACGATTAAAGATTGGGCCTTTACCAAAGCGCAGGGGGTGTTTGGGTGTCTGAGAAACTCAATGAATCAAGCGCTTCAGGATAAAAAACAACGTCCCAAAGCAGTGGAAACGTTGCTGGCTCTTTTGAAGCGACCTTCAAACACACTAGACGAGAAGAAAGTTTTTTTAGAGATGACTCATTGGCTGCAAGAGGATTCCTTTATTCCGGTACTGTTGCAAGCATTAGCAGATCCTGAAACGGTCTATTCAGCCTGTTACGGCTTAGCTGGTCAGAAGATTGAGCCTCAGATGGCAGGATTAAAAGAGAGGTTAAAATCGGCTCCTTCAGCTGCAATTCCGCAAATTCTTGGCTATTTGGCCTCTCCCCAATGGAAAGCGATCTCTGGAGAGGTTGCTCCATTGTTAAAAAATGAAAATCCTCTGATTGCGGATGCAGCGCTCAATACATTGACTAAAATGGCAGATGAAAAAGCCTATGAGGCAATAGCGGCTCAGTGGAATGCAGTGCAGAAAGTGGAGGTTAAATTAAAATTGACCTATGCTCTAATCGAAGTGGCCAGTTTTTTAAAGAAATATGAAAAGAGTCAAGGAGAGATGGAGAAAATAGCCAAAGAGGGGGCTTTTCCGGAACATCTCCGAGTGGCGGCAGCAATCCTCTATCTTCGGGCTCCAATTTTTGAGAAGAACGAGAGTGCGGCGACGGAAGTGGCGTGGGTCAAGTCAGCAATTGAACAGCCGGGAAGCCCGCAGTGGCACGGAATTATGGCATTGATTCAGGAGGCAAAGGAGTTTCCTGGCTCCCTTAAAGTTCGGGATTCGATCAATTCCTCATTTGAGGCACTGCCAGCAAATCTAAAACGAGTGGTGATTTCAGCTTACGCTGAGTCGAGCATTCGAGATCTTCATCAAGCCTCATGTGTTGCTTTGAGTCAAGATCCTACCCTCGGGCCTGTCTGTGCCTATGCCGCGTGGAAATCTCCTGATCGACAATGGATCACTCCGTTGATTGAAGCGGCCAAAAAACTTGAAGGACAAGACCGTAATTTAACGATTGAAGGATTGGTGCAAATGAGAACTGTTGCCGTTGAAGAGGGGTTGCTGGAGGCGATACGTCAAAAGAGTGATGAGAATATTGAGATCTTAGTTGAGGTGATCTCAAATCGTAAGATGTGGAGTGCAAAGCCGATATTGATGGAGTGGATTAATGGGGCAGAGCTAAAAGCTAAAAATGCGGGATTAAAGGCCTTTGCCGCTCTCTCTTCGGAAGCAGAGATTCCTCAGTTCTTGAATTGGCTGACAACTTTTGATCAGGAGAATCAAATTGAACTCGTTGAGCGATGTATTCAACCGTTGATCATCTCGGGAGCTTCTCAAGAGACCCTTAAGTCTCTTATCGAGAGCTATGAGAAATGCAAGGGGGAGGCCAACAAAATCAGTGTCGTTCGATTGTTGGCGAGAGCGAATAATAACGATGCCATTCTTAAACTTGTTTCGATCTACGAGCTTGATGCGAGCAATAAAATTAAACGGAAAGCGGTCGAGGGATTGGGAGAGTCGAAAAAGGATGAGACCCTGGCGATCTTAAAGAAAATCGCCAATGGAACCGATCCTGCGCTTCAGACGTTAGCCATCCGTTCGGCAGGGAACATTATTAAGAATGTGAATGAAAGACCGATTGAACAGACTGCAACCCTGGGGAAAGAGTGGTTATCCCTTTGTAAAAACGCCGATCATTATCGGGGAATTATTTCAGGACTTTCCGAATTTAAGGGGGCCGCAATCAAAGCGATTTTAGAGCCGTTGCTAGCCAACGCGGAAATTAAAAAAGAGGTCGAGGTGGCTTTGAAGAAGGTAAAATAATAAATCGGAATTCAATGCGACTGGAACACCAATTGCGAAGCAATAAACCTATTTCTTGCATTAGAACTGATCGGATGGGGTCACGGGCTCACTGCCTTCCCCGTCCCCTGAGGCACAGAGCCTGTGCCCCTCCAGTTTTTCATAACCAGTTTAGTTGCAGAGTTTACGAGGCGAAGTAGTTTCTAATGCAAGAAATGAGATAAACCGTACAATCAGAGTTCAGACGTATGGAGCAATGGGATAGAGACTATTTTCATTGTGGAGATATCCTTGGTTTCGGTCTTTGACCGATTTATGATTAACGACGGTCCTTAGGATCAATCACCGTAACGCCAATATTTTCTCGTAACTCAAGGGATTCGAATGCCGGATCAACGATCAACCGCGGTTCTACTTTTAAAATAAGATCAAATCCATCGGGACCTCCAACCTCAAAGTATCCTACGGAATGAAAACCTCTCAGATACCAAGGAATCGGCCAGTATGATGCCCCCTCAACGGCAATTCGAATTTCATGATTGAGTGATTTCTGTTTTTTTTCTACTACCGATAGAACTCCTTCAATCTCTTTCGATGTTGCTGAATAGGAATACGGATAAAAGACCGCTTGCGAAGGCCTCCACTGCAGGCAATAAAAACCGATCCCGAGAAGGAATAGCGCAATAATTGCTCCAACTTGATGAACGAATGATGATCTCAAAAAGGCGGCCAATTTACATCCGACAGCAGGGAGAATAAGACTCCACGCCAACAAAAGAAGCCACGGAGTTTTATAAGAAATCAATGAGTAACTCATGAGCTGACAAAGAGCGATCCATTTCCACTCACGAACCCAAGAGGGAGCCATAGGCTCCTTTTTTAAAGGGATCCACGGAATGATCCAAACAAGGGAACAGAGAAACAAGGAAGCATTGAACGGGAATAATCCAAAGAGTGACTGGAAATACCAAAAAAACGGCTTCGCATGTCCTAACTCCGTTTGATAGCACCAAAAAGTACTCCATGAACGTGCAATGCCGCGGAGGTCATGAAAAAAACCGGAGTAAAATAAAGTAGAAACGAATACCGCTGTCCCCCAAAAAAAATAAGCGCCGGGGGATCGAAAAAAGAGAGTCAGATAAGATCGAAACGATCCCGTTAACCCCCACGCAAAAATCGTGCAAACCGGAAGCAGAACCCATGTTTCCTTACTCGACTGAAACAACCCCGCAAAAATCCCTGCAAAGAGCATCATGACCCCGCTGGCTCTCGCTCTTGAGAAATAAAGACAACTTAAAAGCGAAATTCCGAAAAAAACGAAAATCGGCTCATGAATCGCCTGCGAGTGATAATAAATTAAATAAGGATGAGCGGCAAAAAGAAGCCCGGTTAAAAACGCTGCAAGAGTCGAATGCCGAGCGAGCATCAGCAAAAAAAGAGCCAGGGTTAAAATCGAACAAAAGATTCCCGACCGACGAAGAATCGGCTCCGACCACTCCTCCCATTGGGGACTCTGATGAAAACCAAGAAAAAGTTGGCGAAGATAAAGGGGAGTAGGACCATGATGATGAAGTGGGTCATACTTCATGTAGCCACTCTTCATTCCTTGTTGCAAAATCCATGCTTGAGTCGATTCATCGTTATGAAAAGGAAGTTTTTGAGTAAGTTCAAAACGGAAAAAAAACAGACCAACAATAGAAGCGTGAATAAAGAGAACGAAAAAAAAGAGCCGCTTATTTTCATTCTAAGATTCACTTTTATATTTTTTGCGATATTGAAACGGAGTCATTTTTATTTTTTTGATAAACTCCCGATTGAGATGGCTTTGGTCGCAAAAACCGGTGTCGTAGGTAATTTCAGAAATGTTTTTATCGGTTCGAATCAAAAGCTGACAAACCGAATTTAATCGAATTTTTCGAAGAAATTGCATCGGGGTCATCTGAAAGAGTCGACTAAACCGGCGATTCAACGTGCGTGGCTCTAACTTGGAATGCTCCGCCACGTCCTCCAAATCAATTCTCTTCGAAAAATGAGTTGAAGGTAAGAGAGTGCCTTATTAATTTCAGGCGAGGAGGTGATTCCTTGATTGGTCTCGGAGACCTGATACGTTGTCCCCACAAGCCCCACGACTCTCTTCTTCGAATCGAAAACAGGAAACTTATTGGTTTCATACCAATAAACAGAGAGATCGGTGTGAGGAACCAGCTCGATTCGATGAAGGAGCGGCATTCCGGTTTTTAAAACCACTTGATCATCCGCCATAAATTTCTGGGCAAGATCGATCGGGAAAAAATCTTCATCCATTTTACCAAGCATCGATCGCTCCTCAGAGCCCACCGCATTCAAGTGAAATGCGCGATTCACAGCAATAAATCGACCCTCCTTATTTTTGACAAAAAGATGGACATCGAGCAGAAGATTCATTAACTGAAAAAGGAGATCCGAGGAGATCGGAAAAGATTCAAATTCCTGAGAAAAAAGGAGTCGATCGGCGGGCTGACCCAAAAAAGAGCTCCGTGTGTTCATCTTCGCCATAGCACATTTCAATCTACCGTCCTCTTTTCGTTTGGGAAAGCCCCAAAACACAACAGCTCACTTTGCTCTGTTTCTTGGATACAAAAAAGTTCTTCAGAGGAGGAATCCAATCGATCCTGAAACCATTTTAACGGCAGCAGCATTGCCGCTGTCGAAAGGGCATCGCTTCGAGCCGCACTTTTTGCAAAGGTCCAAGCTCGAAATCGTGTGGTTGGCATCCCCTTTTGCGGATCAATAATATGGATTCCCTTGATCGGAATCCCAGAGGCCCCGAGAGATCTCTCTGAAATTTCATATTCTTTTTTTCCAAGGGACACCTCCCATCCCATTTTGCCCTCAGGAGGGGCTCCCGCAAGAAGACTACTCCCTCCCCCGGAAAGCAGAAAACGAGGAAGATCCCACACCTTTAAAAGGAGTGCCACTCGATCGAGTGCATACCCTTTACCGATTGCCCCAAGATCAAATGAGACAGGAAGATCGCTGGCAAGTTCGACGCTTCGGTTCGCCTCATCAAAAATTAATATCCCTTTCGATTCAGCCGTTAATTTCTTTTTCGAAGCAAACCATTCAGACCAACGTGAGGCATTCCCCTTCTCATCTTTAATCACTTTCATCGAATGACCGACATTCGGATCAAAAGCCCCTTCGGTTTCCTGACAAAGCTGAAGGGAAAGAGAGAGCGAACGCCTTGCATGCTCTCCAATGAAAATCGATTCCCCCAGCCGCATCGCATTGATGCGACTGATATCACTTTCCTCACGATAAAAGCTTAGCTCCGACTCAATTTCATCGACAAGACGCCAAGCCTCTAAGGCGGCCTGCTTGGCATAGACCCCATCATCAGAATCGATCCAGATTTCAAAAACTGTCGCCATCGCTTGATGCTCAAAACGATGTGACTTCATACTGTTAAGTTAAAAATTTAATCTTTCACTCAAGCCCTTAAATTAAGGGGTTCCGTAAACCTCAACTTCAATATAGTGATTTGCCGCATTCGAGGTATTGCCCTTGCTAAAAAGTCGGACGTAACGTCCCGAAATCTTATTCAATGGAATGACTTTTCCTTCATTCGTGTCGATGTAGGAAAGATTCATTCCTGCGCCGAGTCCTAACGAATTATCACGATCGTTATTGAAAACCACATGAAAGCCATTCTTCAAAAAAGCGATCGCAGGGGCGTAATGCAAATGATTCGGAGTGACGATCGAGACAAAGTCGATCCGCTCACTTTCCGGAAGCTTGGCCTCCCCTTTCGCCATCGAATTAAAATCAGAATAAATACGACGAGGATCGATAAATAAATTTTTTCCAGAAATCTGATTTCTCTCCTCTTGTGAGGAAAAACATCCGGCAACCAACTCAATTTGACCATCCAAATTCGCGGCCATCCGGTGAACTCCTCCAATGAAGGAGCCTTCCCCTCCCCAAATCATCCCCATTCGGATCTTTCGAGGCTTTTGACTCATGCGACCTCTTTTGAAAAAGCCGCGTCAAAAGCGACTGCATTCTGCGTAAACTGAAGTCGACGAACAAAATCACACGATTCCTTCGCTCCATGAAGACGATCCATACGAGCATCTTCCCACTCAACGGAAAGCGGCCCTCGATATCCGATATCATTGAGAGCAACGATCACTTTTTCAAAATTAATATTGCCACGCCCTAAAGAACGAAAATCCCAAAAACGGCGACGATCCCCAAAGGGAAGATGCCCTCCAAAAACTCCGACCGATCCATCTCCACTCTTCCACCACACATCTTTCATGTGCGCATGAAAAATACGCTCGGCAAATCGATAGATAAATTGGACATAGTCCACCCCTTGATAGCCAAAGTGTGAGGGATCAAAATTAAATCCAAAACGCGGATGTCCTTTCACCGCCTCCACCGCCTTTTCTGCGGAGACAATATCGAAAGCAATCTCTGTCGGATGAGCCTCCAGGGCAAAATAAACATTATTCTCCTCAAAAACATCGAGAATCGGAAGGAAACGATTCGCAAAATCCGCATATCCTTTTTCCCAGTATCCAGTAGGAAGCGGAGGGAATGCATACAGAGAATGCCAAATGGAAGAACCGGTAAACCCATTGACCACCACCCGCTCTGGTTTGAGTCCCGCTGGCGCTGCATCAAAAAATTTCCGTGCGGCACGCGCCGTCACTTTCATCCGTTCCGCTGCACGTTGTCGAACTCCCTCAGGCTCCCCATCTCCCCAAATCTCCACGGGAAGAATCGCCTGATGTCGCTCGTCGATTCGATCACAGATCGCTTGCCCAATCAGATGAGAGGAAATCGAGACACAGGTTAAGCCATGAGATTGTAGTAATTTCCAAAGCTCCGGAATGTACTCCTTTTTTTCAAGGGCGAGTACGGGGTCAAAGTGATCTCCCCAACAGGCCAACTCAACGCCATCAAAACCGAGGGCTTTGACATGAACAAGAAGCTCTTTTAAGGGCAAGTCCGCCCACTGTCCGGTAAATAAAGTAACAGGTCTCATAAATAATTCTTTTTAATTTAATTTTAAACAGCAAACATCTCGGGGTCAGATCGATCACCTTACGGGCCTCAACAGCCGCATTCACCGGAAAGATCGAGGCCTCACTCTCAAAGGCATGATCGGCGGCACAGTTCAAATGCCCTTTTCCACGAACCACCTCAAAAAAGTTTTCAAGATGCGGCTGATGAAGTTTTTTATTCAATACAACGGGAATCTCAAACCCTTCAGGCGGCTTACTCTCCCGTGAATCGACTTTCTCTACAGGGGCCGCAACATAGGCCGACTTCGCAAGATAATGTTTCTCAACAAGCGGTTCCCACGAAGGGGCCGTAGTCTCACGATAGACTTTCGTCAGACGCGGATTTTCTGAAATCTGCAGCGACCCTTGATCCCCATTGAAAAGCTCGAAATACCCCCCCCCGGAACTCGTCGTCGTTTGCACCTGATAAAAGGCACGCGCCGTCCCATGCTCAAGGGGATACTCATAAACGACCATCACATTATCGTAATGCTGTCGCCCTTTGTAATAATCAGTTCCACCCGAGGCCATTAGACTTTTCGGACGAACCCCGAAATACCAATTAAAAATATCGATCTGATGTGCCCCAAGATCAGAAATCGGCCCCCCACTTAAATCACGGAACCAACGCCAATTACGGAACTGATGCATATCTTTAAAACCAAACCGACTCAATGTCGCCGCGGGAATTTCGTAAGCCTTCGGAAAACCAACATCTTCTGCCACCGCACGATTCCACTGAGCACTCGCACAGGTCATCTTCCCGAGAAGATTTCCCTTTTGAATCAAATTAAAAAGGGAGTGCATATAGCGAGGATTACTACGACGTTGATGGCCAATCTGCAGAAGCTTCCCCGTCTCTCGCATCGTACGCACCATCGAACGAGCCCCTTCCACGGTGTTTGACATCATCTTTTCACAATAAACATGGAGGCCCGCCTTCAGACAGAGATTCGTATGCGGAGCATGCCAGAAATCGGGAGTCGCAATCACCACCGCATCAAGTTTCTCTTTTTGAAGCATCTCTTCGATCTCGATGTACCCTGTTGCCTCCATTCCCGCTTGCTTCAATTTGTTAACGGCATATTTGCGGGCATAATCCCAAATATCACAGACCGCGCGAACACGAATATTCGGAATTTGAAGCAGGGCATCCATTAAAATACGTCCTTGAGCCCCCACCCCCACAATCGCAATCTGAATATCATTCGAGGAAGAGGCGGCTACCGCTTTCGCTTCGCTCTCCCCAAACGCCCACGAGCTGGTGAGAATCGTCCCCGCCCCAAGAAGCGCCGAGCGCGCCATAAAATCTCGTCGAGTCAATAGGGAACCAAAAGTCGGTTGTTTCATAGTTTTTTTCCTTGAAGTCTCTTTAAAGAATGAGCGTGAATAGAAGAACGAATTAATTAAAAATTAGCGAATGATCTCCAGTTTGTTATGCGCAGATAAATGGAGTGCATAAGCACAAAGCGCCACGTGCACCGCTAAAGCCGAAACACCGTCGTTCTGATTAATCATAATTAACCCAAAGGTCAGGGAAATATAAAGCAACCCCATCACATACAGGGAAAGACGGGTGAAAAGACCGAGCAATAAACAGCCTCCAGTGAGAAGAAGGAGCGGCCCCAATACGGTGATGAATGCATTCAACATCAAGGGATGAAGGAGTGGCTCCTTTTTAAAAGTATTTAATAAAGAATCCGGAAGCCCATGGTAATTTCCCAATGCATAAAACTTGTATTTAACCACGACAATCGCCCCCGTGATATCCGGATTCCCTGCCTCATCTAAAAGCGGCTCCTGAACAATTTTAAAACCGGAAAACTTTTCAACTCCTGTCAGCAAAGCACGAAAACCTAACCAAAGGCGAAGCAGCCAAAAACTGAGAGTTGAAGGATTTTTTCCGATTTCAATAAGCCATTGGATAATTGTTTTCATTTGATAATTCCTTGAGAAGGTTTGTTATGATACTCTAACTGATCGACGAACTAATATATTGGATAAAACGGACAAAAAATAGAATAAATTGCTCTAAAATCTCATTGACGACCTCCCCCCTCTTCTCCCAACTCTTTAAAATGCAGCTTCTCCTCTTTGCCTTTTTTCTGAACTCCCTCCTGCTTTTCTCTCAGCCCCCCGAGAGCTACTCCGTCTGTACCTGGAATATCGAGAACTGGGGGGTCACTGACCGATTTGTCAACGGACGATTCGAAAAAGAGGCGATGAAGCCGGAGGAGGAGATGAAATCCGTTCTCACGATTCTGAAACGAATTCACCCTGATATTCTCGGTGTCAGTGAAATCCTCCGTGATCCTCAAGACCGTTTCCTAAAACTCCTCCAAGAGCGCCTTAAAAAAGAGGGCCTCGATTACCCCTATTTTGCCACCGTTCACGGAAGCGACTCCCGAATCCAATGCGCCGTTTTCTCTCGTTTTCCCATACTCGAACAATATTCCCATTCCGACCTACAATTTGAAGTCACCCATCAATCTAAAGAAAAAAAACGAGAGCGTTTACGCCAAGGACTATTACGAGGACTCCTCCATCTTCGTATTCAAATCACTCCCGATTACGAACTGCAACTCATGCAGGTCCACCTCAAATCGAAACGCCCCGATCCCTCCCTTCTTTCCGATTCTCCCGATGAAACCGGTGATGACTACGTACGACGTCAGGAAGCCCTCCTCATCAAAAACACCATGAACCGAATCCTCGTTGCCCAGCCCGAAGTAAATCTGCTGCTGATGGGAGATCTCAATGATACCCCTCGCAGTAAGGCGGTTAAAACCATGATCGGAACGAAAGGAAGCGAGACCCCCACCTACGACCTCTGGCTCCAAGACTGGCTCGGGGATTGGTGGACTCACTTCTACTTTCCTGACAAATCCTATAGCCGTATCGATTACATGATCGCTAGCGAAGGACTGATGCGAGATTGGATCAAAGAAAAATCGTTCATCTACCGTTCCAAAGAGGGGGACCCCGAATCCTATCTCACCACCTCTGCCAGCGACCACCGTCCCCTTGTTGCTTTCTTTAGAGCCTCTGATAAGCGGAAGTGAGGTCTGGTAACAAGCCCATTAGCCCATCAGCCCATTAGTGTAGCGGTTTCGGTCTTTGACCGATTTATGATAAATCTCTTTTCAAATATTCAACGGAATGCAAAATCGTCGCATTGAAAGCTCTCTTTATCCTAAATTCGGCAGTTGAAGCCTCATTTACCTCTCTATCCGCCCTCACCCAAAGGGTGAACAACATTTGGAGGGGCAGACGCCGTCTGCCTCGGGCTACGGGGAAAAGGTTCGTAAAACGAGAAGATCTCGACGCTGGAAGCGGAAATAATTTTAGTACGCGGAGCGGCGGGGGTACAACTGCAGCCCCGTCCTGTCGGGGCTGCCCCTCCATTTTAACTGCCGAATTTAGGATCATCCTTTTCATCGCACCGATTTTTTTTCTCTCCGCTCAACCGACAACAACTCCCCCTCCTCCTCTCACTCAATTTGAACGAGCTCAACTTCAAATCGGACTTGAACAGCGTCACTTCTCTTGTGGCTTCATCGATGGACGAGAAGGCAAGCGTACCACCCGAGCAATTGCCGCCTTTCAAGAAAACCAAAAACTCCCGATCACGGGAACTCTTGACTCGAATACAAAAAATCTTCTCCAACCGTTAAGCGACCCTTTTACTTATCTCACGATCACGGAAAGCGATCTTCTCCAGATCACCCCCCCGCTCTCCACCTGGATCGAAAAAAGTCAGCAAAAAACTCTCGGATTCCATTCCCTATGGGAACTCGTTGCCGAGCGCCATCATGCGGCTCAACGCTTCATCAAGGAGCTCAATCCCTCCATCACAGAGCCCAAGCTCGGAGACCAACTTCTCGTCCCCAACCTTCAAGGCTCACTCCCCCTCCCAAAAATCGACTCCCTCCGCATCACTCTTTCGGAAACAAGCATTCAAGGGTTCGATCTCACCGGCCTCATTCAATGCCACTTCGCCTGCTCCATCGCTGCCGACAAACAAAAAAGACCGACTGGAACTTTAACCGTAAAAAATTACGCCCCCAACCCCAACTACACCTTTGATCCGGAACTTTTTAAGGCTGCGGCCCTTCAAGAAAAAATTACAAAAAAACTGATCATCCCCCCTGGACCCAATAATCCGGTTGGAACGGCTTGGATTGGCCTCAGTCTTCCGGGATACGGCATCCACGGAACTCCCATCCCGGAAGAGATCTCTGCCACTCAATCCCACGGCTGCTTCCGCCTTTGCAACTGGAACGCCGAAAAACTCCTCAAAATGATCCGCATCGGAATGACCGTCAGCATCCAGGAATAATCCCCTTTTAGATTGAACTCTCCCCGCTCTCTCGCTTTAATCCCCATCCTTATGAGTCAAGTTCGCGTTCGCTTCGCCCCCTCACCCACAGGCCTCCTTCATATCGGAGGAGCCCGCACCGCCCTTTTTAATTGGATTTTCGCCAAACGGATGGGAGGAGTTTTTGTCCTCCGCATTGAAGATACCGATGCGGCCCGCAACTCCAAGGAGGCGGTCGATATTATCTTCAAAGGACTTCAATGGCTCGGACTCAACTGGGATGAAGGCCCGATGCCTGACGGATCGATTAAGGGAGATCACGGCCCGTACTTTCAAAGTCAACGCAATGAGATTTATAAGAAATATGTTCAGCAACTACTTACCGAAGGAAAGGCTTATGAGTTTGAAGGGGCGATCAAGTTTCGTACGCCGAAAACTATTGTCACCGTTCCTGATCTGATCTGCGGAAACGTTCAATTTGATCGTACGAACGATCCAGATCTCGTCATTCAACGTAAGGATGGTTCTCCGGTATTTCATTTGGTCAACGTCGTCGATGATCTTGAGATGAAAATTACGCACGTAATCCGCGGAGAGGATCACCTCTCCAATACGCCTAAACATCTGGCTCTTTTTGAGGCCTTTGGCGCCACCCCTCCACAATACGCCCATATTCCGTTGATTCTCAATACCAATGGCTCCAAAATGAGCAAGCGGGATGAAGGAGCCTCGATTGGCGAATATATCGAACAAGGTTACATCTCTCAGGCTTTAAGAAACTATCTCTGTTTTCTCGGATGGTCTCCGAAAGATAACCGCGAGGTGATCTCGATTGAAGAGGTGATCCAAATCTTTGAACTCTCTCAAATCAATCGAAGCAACGCCCGTTTCGGACTCGATAAACTATTCTGGATGAACGGGGAATATACCCGCGAACTTTCAATTGAGGCCTACGCCCCTCTCGCACAAAGCATTCTCGAAAAATCGGGAATCTCTTTTGCTGGAGTCGATCCCACCTACTTCAAGGCAGCCCTTGCGATCGTCAAAGAAAAAATCAAAGTAGGACGAGAACTTCCGGAATGGATGAGCTACTTCTTCACGGAAGAGTTCGATTTTGATCCTGCCGCCGTTCAAAAAGTTTTTACCCCCGAAGGTCTCGCTCATCTCACCACCCTTCGAGCGAAACTTGCGGAGCTCAACCCCTTCGACTGTGCCACCCTTGAAAACAGCATCAAGGCCCTTGCGACCGAAAAGGCCGTCAAAGCGGGAGTTTATATCCACCCGATCCGTCTCGCGACCTCCGGTCGTCCCGTCGGTCCGAGTCTCTATCACCTTTTAGAAGTTCTCGGCAAAGAGAAAGTCCTCTCCCGAATCGACCGCGCTTTAGCGAAATTTAAAAGCTAATCCTTTCCCTCCTCATTCAAAAAACGAACGACTTGAAAGTTCCAAGCAGGCTCCTGAAATCGCTTTAACCCATTTCTTGCATTGGGAATGGATATACCTCGCAAACGATATCACCAAAATGGTGATAAAAACCGGAGGGGGAAGAGTTGATTCGATCTAAAAAGGACTCGCCCCACAAATGAGTCTTGGTTCCGGCTCGTCCGGTTTATGTACTTCTTGACTTTCAACTTTTCTCTCGTTAGTTAGTTTTAATGAATTTGAGCCGATTTATCCTTTCTCTCATCGGCTCTCTTATTCTCCTTAATTTCTTCCTGACAACTCTGAACGCCTCCTCAGTAAAAAGCTCTTTCTTCTCTTCGACCTGCTGTCATGAAGAGGAAAATACCCCCCCTTGTTCCGACTTACCCCATCATTGTCACTCCGACTGTTTATGTCATTTTACAATCTCTCTTTTTAATTCCTCCATCTATTCCTTTATTCAAATCTCCCCCATGACATTCAACTTCGAACGTTTCCATCAAACAGCTCCTGAAGAGCCCTTTTTGGGAATTGATTACCCCCCTCAAATTCAATCCTAAAGCGGGCTCCCGCTTTCCTGAGATATCGTCACGATTACCTCCCCCTCTTCTTATTTGGAAGAGAGATCATTAACCCCTTATTTGCTTGCTCACGATAGAGACCTTTAACATGAATTTTAGACCCCATGATGTTTTGCGATCCTTTTTCTATTTAATGATCTCCGTACTCTTACACGGATTCCTCGCCGCAATAACGCTGCAAGAGGCAGAATCTCTTGCGTTGAAAAATAATTCTGAATATCGCTTTTATCAGGCGGAGGTCTCTGCGATGAAGGGGGCACGAACGCAAGCGGGACTCTGGAAAAACCCAGAGATCTCCCTCGAGTATGGGGAGCGTCGGATTAAAAATTCGGGCGATCAACTTCAAAATGAAGGAACCACTCGCGGGGGCTCCGTAAAGCAAACTTTTGAATTTCCTGGTAAAGGATCGCTTCGCAAAGCAATGGCCGATCAAGATCTTCTGATCGCTGAACTGGGGCTATTACAATTTGAAAAAGCGCTTGCGGGAAAAGTTCATCTCCTTGCCTTGACCTATCTCTCCGCCTGCCAGCAGAGCGAAGCGATCGAGGAGGTCAGCGAGCGAGCGGTTGCGCTTCTCGATCTTTTGCAATCCCGCCCCCTGGCCGGAACCCAACAGCTTCTTGAACTTCGTGTCATCGAGGGAACTCTTCTCTCGCTTCAACAAAGCGCCAAGGAGTGGATTCAAGCACGGGAGGAAAGTCGAATTGAGCTCAATACCGTTCTCGGCCTCCCTCAAAGTCATCTACTGACGATCGAGGCCTCTTTATCTACTCCGCCTCAGTCCCTCCCTGAGATCAGCAAAATTGTTCTGGCAGGACTCTCTCATAATCTTCTCCTGAAAATTCGAATGGCAGAGCTTGAGAAATCAGCCGATGCCGTTTCCTCTGCTAAACTTGATATCGCCCCCGACTTTTCCGTAGGCCCCTTTTTTAGTCAAGATAAGGCCGGCGAAAGTGAAGTAAATTTTGGAGGATCCCTCTCCATGACTCTCCCGCTTTGGAATTGGAATCAAGGAACGATTGCTCACTCTCAAGCGCTTCAGAAACAGGCCGATGCATTGCTCCTTGAGGCACGCAGAAAGGTGGAGGCTCAAATCATGCGCTCTTATCGCTTTCTCCAACTTAACCGTAAACTTCTCGAAGCCACCCCAGAAAAAACGATTTCAAATTTACGTTCCGCCGCCGATCTCGCCGATCGTCAATATCGCACCGGAGCGATTCCCGTTGCCCTCTACATCGAGGTTCAACGCGAGTTCCTGAATTCACTTAAAATACGCCACGAGACCTTTCTTCAACTCTGGTCAAACCGACTTGATCTTGATCTGCTGACCTCCGGAGCTCTCACAGAGCCCTCCCCTTATAAATCGGTCAAAGACTGAAACCACGGATATCGCCCCAATGAAAATATTCTCTAACCCATTTCAATCGCATTGAATTCCGATTTATGAATTTTAAAAATACAGTTTTATTTATTTTTTTGATCGGATGTCGAGAAAGCTCTACTCCACCCTCTTCCGATCGACAGACCTCTGTTGAAATAGAAGTGGATCATCGATCAGAAAAAGAAGGATCGACCTACGAAGAGGGAAAGGGAATCTCCTTATTGAAGGAGACCGAGGAATCGTTAGGGGTCGAAATCGCAGAGGTTACCGAAAATCCGATTCAATCCACTCTCCGCATCACCGCTCAAGTCTATCGCTCCGCTTTAGAGAAATCGAAAAAACAGGGAGGAGAACAACAGGGCAATGCCTATGCCTCCGCGCTCCTTTCTTCAGAGATCGCTTCCACGCTTCCTCTTCAAACAACGGTTCACTTCGGGAGCTCTCCAAAAAGCGCTGTGCGCCCGCCAGGAATCGTTTGGAAGATAAACTCTGCGCAGTCGACTGGACTGGAGAAGACAGAGATCCTCTTAGAACTCCCTGACCCAGAGCAGTCGTTGAAAGTCCGTGACTTTATTGAGTTGGATCTACTCTCTCCGCTTGCTCTCTCCGCTAAACTCAGTATCCCTCCCTCCGCTCGTCTCAAGACCTCAACGGGCTCCTATGCTTTTGTTAAAAATGGCTCCTTTTTACTTCGTACGGAAATTAAGACCGGAATCGAAAGTAAGGATTGGATCGAAATCCTCGAAGGTCTCTATGAAGGGGATCAAATTGCCACAAAACCGATTGAGGAACTCTACATGATCGAACTCCGTGCCACCAAGGGGGGCGGACACTGTCACTAAATAATTTTATGATTCATCAACTTCTCCGTTTTTCGCTCCGTCAACGACTTTTCATTATCCTATCGAGCCTGCTCCTGCTTTTGATCGGACTTTGGTCTGCCACAAAACTCCCGATTGATGCCGTTCCTGATATCACAAATGTACAGGTTCAAGTCAACACCGAGATCCAAGGACTTGCCCCGGAAGAGATCGAAAAACGGGTCACGTATCCGATCGAGATGGAACTCTCTGGAATTCAAAATCTGACGGAGTTACGCTCACTTTCTAAATTCGGTCTCTCGCAAATCACGATGGTTTTTGAGGAAGGAACTGATCTGTATCGCGCTCGACAACTCGTCAGCGAACGTCTCCAAAATGCGATTGAAGAACTCCCCAAAGGAGTTACGCCGAAGCTCGCCCCGATTTCAACCGGATTAGGGGAGATCTTCTACTATGTTGTCGAATTTAAAAAAGGGTACGAAGGCCCCAATAAACCGCAGGATCGCCAACAGCAACTGATGGAACTCAAACTGATCCATGACTTTCTCTTAAAGCCGCAACTTCGCTCCGTTCCAGGAATCGCTGAGGTCAATGCCTCGGGAGGATATGAGAAGCAGATCGTCGTTTCTCCAATACCCGAAAAGCTATGGGGTGTCGGAATGACTTTCTCCGAGGTCGCCGCCATCATTGCCGAAAATGTCGAGAATTCAGGAGGGGGAGCAGTCCAAATCGGGGGGGAGCAACTCAGTATCCGCTCTAACGGCCGAGTGAGCTCCAGCGAGGAGATCGCCAATCTTCCTGTAAAATCGGTGGCCGGATCCTCGATCCTCCGGGTTCGTGATCTGGCGGAGGTCAGTATCGGAACCGGAATTCGCGCCGGAGCCTCCACCTACAACGGCGAGGAGTGCGTTCTTGGTGCAACGCTGATGTTGGCAGGAGAAAACTCCCGCCTCGTCGCAAAACGGGTCGCTGATAAAATTAAAGAGATCGCCCCCGCTCTCCCTCCGGGAGTTGAGGTGATTACGGTTTATAATCGAATGGATCTCGTCAATCGAACGATTCAAACCGTCGAAAAAAATCTCTTCGAAGGAGCGATTTTTGTCATGATTGTTCTTTTCGTACTTCTCGGAAATATTCGTGCGGCGCTCATCGTCTCCACCGCAATTCCTCTCTCTTTCCTCTTTGCGATCACCGGAATGGCTCAATCGAAAATCTCTGGAAACTTGATGAGCTTAGGCGCGATCGATTTTGGTCTAATCATCGACGGTGCTGTGGTCATGGTCGAAAATATCGTTCGCCATATAAGCCATCAACAAAAGAGGCTTGGAAGAGTTCTTACTCCCCTTGAACGTACACGGGAGGTACTCGTTGCTTCAAAAGAGGTCGCTCATCCGATGTTTTTCGGAGTCCTGATTGTCACCGTCGTTTATATTCCGATCCTTGCCTTAACAGGAATCGAAGGAAAAATGTTCAAGCCAATGGCAATCACCGTGATCTTTGCTCTCGGGGGAGCCTTAATTTTAGCCCTTACACTGATGCCGGTTCTTTGCTCCTATTTTCTCAATACAAAAATTGAGGAAAAAGAGAGCCGCATCGTTCTTTTCTTCAAAAATATTTATACCCCCCTGCTCTCCTCTGCCTTAACCCATCGCGCTCTTATTTTCTGTGGAACCGTAGGGCTCTTTCTCTTCTCCTTATTCATCCTCAGTCGAATGGGCAAAGAGTTCATTCCCCAACTCGATGAAGGTTCCTTCGCCACTCATATGATTCGGACAACGAGTATTGGACTCGATAAATCGATCGAAATGCAGCAACGCGCCGATAAAGCCCTCCTTAAATTATTCCCTGAAGTCACTTATACCTTTAGTCGAATCGGAACCGCTGAGATCGCCACCGACCCGATGGGGGTGAATGTCGCTGATTGCTATATCTTCTATCGCCCCAAAAATGCGTGGAGAGAAAAGATCACCTCGAAGGATGAACTCGCCTCTAAAATGAGCCATGAATTGGGGGTTCAGGTTCCGGGTCAAGCCTACCTCTTCTCTCAACCGATTGAGATGCGCTTTAACGAAATCCTCGAAGGAACACGAGCCGATATTGCGGTTAAAGTCTTTGGGGAGGATTACTCCGAAATCGAACGGATTGCCACCGAGGTCCGAGAGATTCTTGAAAAGATCCCAGGCTCTGCCGATGTCGAATTTGATGCCCTCGGAAAGGCCCCGCTTCTAGAGATTACCCCCAATCGTGAAGCGATGGCACGGTACAATCTTCACTCCTCAGAAATTAATGAGGCGATCTCGACCGCACTCGCGGGAAAAGAGACGGGGGTCATTGTTGAAGGGAATCGTCGCTATCCGATTGTCGTTCGACTTCCTGAAGATCGACGCAATCAACAGGAAACGATGAAAGCGATCCCGGTTCGCACCTCAAATGGGGGGATGATCTCTCTCGGTCAAGTCGCTGATTTTTCGGTCTCCGAAAAAGTAAACACGATTCAACGTGAACTCGGCCAACGACGGGCGGCGATTATGGTCAACCTTCGTGGCCGTGATCTCTCCAGTTGGGTGGAGGAGGCCCGTCAAAAAACAGAGGCTCTTTCACTTCCTTCCGGATATCGAATTGAATATGGGGGTCAGTTTAAAAACTACATTGAGGCGGCAAAGCGACTGATGATCGTTGTTCCGCTCTCTCTTTCCTTAATCTTTATTCTGCTCTTTTTCAGTTTTAAATCCCTCCGACAAGCGACTCTCGTTTTTCTCTGTATTCCATTGGCAATCACCGGCGGAATTCTGGCCATCGAACTGAGAGGGATGCCCTTCACGATCTCTGCGGCGATTGGGTTTATCGCTCTTTCCGGAATAGCCGTTCTCAATGGAGTCATGCTGATCTCCTACATCAATCAGCTTCGTCTCGAGGGCAAGTCAATCCGGGAGGCGGTTATCGAAGGAACCTTGACCCGACTCAGACCTAAACTGATGACAGCCTTCGTCGCCGCCCTTGGATTTCTCCCAATGGCCTTAGGATCTGGGGCGGGAGCCGAAGTTCAACGTCCCTTAGCGACCGTCATCATTGGCGGGATTATCACCTCCACTTTTTTAACTCTGATCCTTCTTCCTGTTCTTTATGATTGGATAGAAACAAAAATCGAAAACAAAAAAACAACCTAGGAAAACTGATGAAAACAATAATACGCCTCGCCCTTTGCACCCTCCTCTCATTGCCGTTAATGAGTGCTCCGAAGGAGAAACATTCCCATGCCCCGCGCGTCGGCCCTCAAGGGGGAAAAGTTTTAGAAAGCACTCCGCTTCATGCCGAGTTTTTTGTTCAACAAGATCGCAAGATCAGCGTCACTTTTTATGATGAGAAGATGAAAGAGGTTACTCCCTCCACACAACAAATTAAAGTCATTGCGGAGATGAAATCAGGCAAAAAATCGTTCGATTTGGAAAAGTCGACAACTTCGTTCATTTCAAAAGAGAGCCTCCCTGAAGGGGATGGCTATCGGATCGTCGTTCAGATCAAAAATGACCCTGCATCGAAACCACAAAACTTTCGCATCGACTATCTCACCGTTCTTTGCGCAGGTTGCAAACGAGCCGAATATGCCTGCACCTGCGCCCATGCGGAAGGCGGAGAGCACTCGGGACATAAACATTAAGCGATTAAACAGAATTTTCTTTTTTCCCTATGAAAAACCTCTTCGGTTGAGAAGAGTTTTCAGGGCTTTTTGTTTTGAGTTCATAAGACTTTGTTGATGAGTTTGAGGGATTGGCCTGGATGAGATCGATAGAACTCGATGGCATGAGGGAACGTGGGGAACTGTTTCTCTTGCAGAAGGACGAGCACAGCATTTCTAAGAAGAGCGAG
>CAMCSM010000016.1 GCA_945877805.1 Methylacidiphilum caldifontis
AAAAATGCGGTTTTTTTGTCTTTCAAATAAACAGAGAATTGAATTTTCCTCCGTTAACCTCCGTTTACCCCGCGGTGAAAAAACTGTCTTTTCGTGTGTTAGGTTGACGCCTATGCGCACATGCGGGATCGTTCCCGATAGATTCCTAATGCAAGAAATGGGATAAACAAAATGCAGCGCCCCGCTTTTCTCTTTAGTCAGCTTCCCAACTAAATCTTGATTAGAAAAGAAATCTTGTATGTCAAATGTTCCATTGAAACTCGTGGAGACAAAGAGGGAGGATCGACTGATCGGCTTTAATGCGAATTTTATTTTGTGTTCTTTGCGTTCTCTTGCGGCTCAAACAAGCTCCGCTTCAAGCGGGACGGAAGGAGAAACCGTTAAATTGGACTGCCTTTGAGATCGCTTAGAATCTAAGCGACGTAAAGCGCTCATCGCTTTTGGCCAGCCTCCGAAAAAGCGATGCTTACAGATCGCCGCGAAAAGTGCCGGATTAGCAATCTTCATCTCACTCCCATTCATTTTGGGATTTGCGGCCACTAAAGGTCTCATTTGCTCTAAAATCAATTCGCGACTCCATCGCTGGCGACGACGGATCGTCGAATAATCCAAGCCCGCATCACTCACTGCTTTTTCCCACGTTCCAAATCGACGACGAGCCGTTGCGATAAGGGTATTCGAGGAATCATCCATTCGCTTAGAACTCAAATCCTCCCCTTTGCTATGAAGGGTTCGAATCTCGTTAAGAATCTCCTGATCATCCCATGAGCGATAGCGATAAATCTCCTCCGCAGGAAGACCTGCCAACTCCAAGGCATTTCTCCACGATCCAAAGTGCTGCGTTCGAATCGCCGCATAAACCATCGGCGCCTCCTTACTCAGCATCACCGCTCGAAATGAGAGATCCACTCCTGCCCGATAAAGGGATTGAATTGTTTCGATAATCTTTTCATTCGACCATTGATGATAGCGTCTCACCTCGTCATATGAAAATCCAGCCTCCAAAACCGCTTCCTTCCAACCTCCAAAATGTCTCATCCCCGCAGCAAGCAATTCTTGATAAGTCTTTCTCATATAATGAGAATACAACGGAACCCCTTCAAGATGAAGACGTTGTATTTCTTGAACAATAATTTCTTTAGACCAATTTTTGTTTTTACGATTTGCCATAAGTATTTTTTCCTTAAATTGATAAGCATTAGTTATACCTATTTCTCGATTTGTCAAATGACAGTCATGTTAAAACAATTTTCCTTAGCGAGGAATAAATGTAAATGCTGTTTTAGAAAAAATTCAACTCATTGAAAGGCAATGAGTTCCGCTGTATTATTCATTTATTTGATTAAATACTTTTAAAATTGAAATTTCTTTCATACAAGCCATGGGGATAGAATGAAAACAGACTCTTTTAAGACAAGGGGAGCAAGAGAGCTCCGAACGGAGAATCTGACTGTTTAAACCAACGGGGGCCGTTTTTTCGGAATCGGTTGCGCCAAACAAGGAAACGGTCTTCACTCCCAAAGCGGCGGCTAAATGAGCAGGGCCTGAATCGGTACTCAAAACAAGGCGGCTCTCTTTTAAAACTTTAAGTGATTTCTTTAAGTCGAGCTGTTCACGGAGATCGATGATATTCCCCCCCTCACACGGAAACCAAGGGCCATTTCCGATTAAAACACACGGTTCTGGGGCAAGCTTCTGGGCCAATTTCTGATAATTCCGCCAAGGCCATAGTTTCGTCTTCCATCGTGTATAGGGATGAAAAACAACATAGGAGGAACAAGAGCGTAATACTTCAGGAAGCTCAACAGAGGGCTCCAGCCGAAAAAGCAACGGATCGTAAGGGATTTTTAAATAATCTAGGACTTGGAGATAACGCGCCGCGGCATGAGTCGCCTGATCCGGGACAGATTCATCGTAAAAAAAAGAGGCGCCTTCCCTCGCGGAGGCTAAACCTATTTTTCTCTTCGCCCCAGCTAGCCAAGTTAAAATTCCACTCCGTAAAAGTCCTTGGAGATCGATACTTAAATCATACGAATTTTCACGAAACCACTGACGAAGCGGTAAAAGATCCTCTTTTACCTGCAACCAAGAGAACTGAGGTTTTCGAATCGAAAGAATATGATCAATATCAGGATGTCCCTCCAAGAGCTCCCCATAAGGACTAAAGAGAAGCCAATCGATTTGAGCCTCTGGATAGTGACGGCGAAGATTACAAAGAAGGGGAAGCGTTTGGATGACATCACCCAAAGAACTGGGTTTGATGAGAAGAATCTTCATCAAGTCGCACTTGCCAGCCGCTCCGCAAGACGAGGAGGAAGACCTGCCATCAAGATTTTATTTTGAGCCCGAGCAAGGTCGTAGGGAAGTCGACGAAGCTCAATCGAGTGATCGTCAGTATCATAGACAACATAAGCGGCACGCCAATCTCCATCACGGGGCTGTCCAACACTCCCGACGTTAATAAAATATTTACGATTGGGCTCAAGTTTGAATTTCCGAAAACTAAATTCAGTGACTTGATCTGATTCTAAAATATAAACACGGGGAACATGGGTATGCCCATAAAAACAAAGATTTGTTTTTTGATGCTTAAAACTTGCGTAAGCATCATCGGTCTGAAAAATATAATTCCAACCGTTCGGTCGATCCAATGTGGCATGAACAATCGTGAAGTCTTGAATAGGACGATGATAAGGCAATCCCCTGAGAAAGTCTTTCCCTTCTTTTGTCAGCTGTGAGCGAGTATAATCCATTGAGACTTGGGCCAGATCGTTAAAATGACTGGTATCGGAACTATCGCAGGCCTCTTCGTCGTGGTTTCCTTTGACAATAGGGCATCCTAGGGCCTTCACAATTTCAAGACACTCTTTCGGATTCGCATTATAGCCGACAATATCTCCAATACATAATGTGTGAGTCACGCCAGTGGTCTGCATGTCCTCTAAGACCGCCTCAAAGGCCTCTAAATTGCTATGGATATCTCCAAAAATACCGTATCTCATTTTTACCAATCAACCGTTCCCCATTATTTAATTTCAATTTTTCTTGAAATTACTTTCAAGGAAGCGGCTTAAGAGGATCAAGACTAGAGTCTTTTTTCAATTTAAGCAATCGTTTCTCAATCAGACTCCGATCTGAGAGATGAGAGCTCTTTTCGAGAAGTTTCTCCCAGTAATTCAGCGCGGCCTCGGGATCTCCCTGTTTTTCAAGGGCATAGCCTGCCATCCGGGCGACATAAGAGGGGGCTCCGTCAAACTGGGAGGACTTTAAAAAGCATTCGTAGGCAGCACGATAATCGTGACGACGCTCCTGATGAAGGAGTCCTAATTGTAACCACAACTTATAATGAGTCGGATGATAAATCGTCCCCTCCTCAAGTAAATTCTTTCCTTGCTCAACCCAATAAAGCTCCTGCTCTTTCCGAACCTCCATTCGACTCTCGAGTCGATTGTTTCGCTCCGCTAACGAAGCGTTCCAAGCTAAATGCCAAGCCCCCATATCCCAAAATATAAGGGACTCCGGCTGCATTCGAGTCGCAATTCGAATGTTCTCATAAAGACGATTCCATTGTCGACTCTCCCAAGAGGTCGTCACACGCAACCAGGCGATATCTGCAACGACCGGGCGCCAGCCGCCTAAGACGCCGCGAATAAACTGTTGTTCAAACCGTTTCCCCAACGGCAAATAAGCGTTTAGCTCCGGCTGCGGCTGGATCTCCTCAAAGAATCGTTTTCCCCCTGCTCCGAGAATCAGCATTAAAAGACAAATGATGATTTTCATCGTGATTAGCGAAATTCGCGAGATTCAAAAATCCAAGTCGAGAGACCGAGAATCCAAAGGAGATTAAAAAAAGTATAGCCCAAAGGTGGAATTAAATAACTCCATCCCGGAGTTGCCCCTAATAAAATCCGCTCCGCTCCCTCGTAAAAACTCATATCTGGCAAAATGACAGCGAGCAATCCCACCCCCCACTTCATCCCCACTGAAAGACCCTCTGAGCCCATCACCCATTCTCTTGCCGTCGACTGAAAATGTCCAATCAGATAAATCATCAAGGAGGTAAAAATCGTAAAAAGCGACGAGCTCGCAATGGTAGAAAATAGCAAGGTAAAACCGACCATCAAAATTAACTTCAAATAGAGAATCAAAACCGCCATCAATAAAGCAGGATTCCAAAGCTGATCACGGAATCGTTGAAGGTCCTGCGATGAAAGCCGATCGGTCGCGTTTCCGATCGCCGCCTCTAATAAGCCCTTTTCCTGATAGGCAAATAAACCGGCGGAGAGAACGGTCAAAATGATTAAGGCAAAGAAAAGAATGAGACCGATCCCCATTCCCTTCGATAATAAATACTCCCATCGATTTAACGGTTTCGCCAGAATCGTAAAAATCGTTTTTTGCTCTAAATCATTCGCAAGACTCTGCGCCGTCGCAATAATTGCCAAAAAAAGACCGAAAATACTCATGGTTCCATAGCAAAAATCTCGCATGAATTTAATCTGCTCCTCAAAGGTCAGAGCGGTAAATAAAGGAAGGGTCAACAGAGTTAAAGCCGCAGGGATTAAAATGAGATAAAGAACATTTTGTCGCAATAAATCTCGAACAGTTAATCCCGTTAATGTCGAAAGCCGAAGATAAAGAGAGCTCATTTCGTATACCTCCGAAACAGATTCTCCAAGCTCCCGGAACGAGGAGTGACCTCGACGGCTGAGGCTCCAAAATCATATAAAGCCGCCTTCACCCCCGAGAGCTGTTCGTCACTCAATCCCTTGACCTGAATCGTCGCAGCATCATTCCTCTTTAAAAGCTCATTCATCGATCCCTCAACCAGCTTCTTTCCCTGATACAAAATAGCGACCCGATCGGCAACGGTCTCTACTTGCTCCAATAAGTGAGAGGTGAAAAGAATTGTTTTTCCCAAAGAGCGCAGTTTTTTCATCGCCTCCTTCATCAGATCGACCCCTAGAGGATCGAGCCCTGTCGTCGGCTCATCAAATAAGAGAAGTTGAGGATCATGAATCAACGCCTGTCCGAGGCTCACCCGCTGAATCATCCCTTTTGAATAGGTATGCAGCGGTTTCTCTGCAAAGGAACTCATTTGAGTCAACTCTAAGATCCGCTCCAATCGATCCTTCAGCTCACCCCGCGACAAACCGGAAAGCCCCCCGTAAGTCTCTAAGATCTCCCGACCGGTCAAATATTTTGGGAAATAGGGATTTTCAGGAAGATACCCGACTTGAGCCCGTGCATTTCTTGAGCCCGCCGGCTCTCCTTGAATCAAAATTGAGCCCTGTTTCGGTTTTATAAAGCCGAGGATCAATTTAAATAAAGTCGTTTTCCCCGATCCATTCGGACCAAGAAGAGCAAAGATCTCCCCTGCCTTTAAATCGAGGCTAAAATCATCAAGAGCGACCATCTCCTTACGATTCCAAGACAAGGAATAGCGGGCTTGAACATTGAGGATATGAAGTGGAAGACTGCTGTTCATCGAAGAAATTGAGTTTAGCGAGAGTGATATTCTCAGGGCGAGATAAATTTAACGATGAAAAAAGAAAAATACTTTTTTCTTACCTCAAAATTCTGAATCCCTTTAAATCTCTCTTCGCCTCCAACCACTTCAATTCCCTCTCCTTGATCCGATCATGTAAATGAGTTTCATCGAGTTCCTTCAGATAGGCCTCAATTTCCGATTCTGTCCCCTCCAAAATTAATTCAACGCGACCATCGACAAGGTTTCTGACGGTTCCGATAAGATCATATCCGGCAACGATCTGCTGGGCTGTATATCTAAATCCGACCCCCTGGACGGTTCCGGTAAAATAGGCCTCTAATCTTTTCATTTATCGTCCATACCGCAAGAGTCGTAATCCATTCAAGCAAACGATCACCGTACTTCCTTCATGACCAATGACCCCTATCGTAAGCGGGAGATGTAACCCCAAAGCGCTGACCACTAAAACGGCGATCACAAAACTTGCAAAGCCGAGATTTTGAAAAACCACCCGTTGCGCCTGACGACTTAAGGCCAAAATATGCGGGATTTTTCGCAAGTCATTCGACATGAGAACGACATCAGCACTCTCCAACGCCACATCACTTCCAGCCGCCCCCATCGCAATTCCGACATCTGCCGTACTCAGCGCCGGAGCATCGTTGACCCCATCTCCGACCATCGCCACGGAGCCAAATTTGCGATGTTCCTGTAAAATTCTCATCTTATCTTCCGGGAGCAGTTGAGAGAAAACCTCATCGACTCCTGCAAGCTTACCAATGTATTGCGCCGATCTCGCATTATCTCCCGTCAGCATTAAAACTCGTTGTACCCCCAATCGACGGAGTTCCTGAATCACCGTGACGGCCTCAGGACGCAAGGTATCCGACAAAGCAATTAACCCTAACAGAACCGCTTTCTTTGCACTCTCATCGATCTCAGTCAAATGAACCACCGTCTTTCCTTCGCTCTCCCACTCCTCGAGAACCGGCTTCAAGAGATCAAATCCCTGGAGTTCATATCCTGAAAACAAACGAGCCCCTCCGACCGCAATCTGTCGGCCCTCAACAAGCGCCTTGGCCCCCTTCCCCGGAACCGATTGAAACTGTGCGGGAGATTGAAATTGAAGTTGAAAGTTTTTAGCACGAGTCACAATCGCTTGCGCCAACGGATGCTCCGACTTTAATTCCACTGAAGCGGCAAATCGAAGCACCTCTAACGGATTTTTAGCAAACAAAGCAATCTCTGGATTCGCAAGCCAATCGGTCACTTGCGGTTTGCCTTCAGTGAGTGTTCCGGTCTTATCAAAAGCGAGAATTTTGACCTGAGCCGCCCGCTCGAGCTGCGCTCCTCCTTTAAATAAAATTCCGCTGCGTGCCCCATTCGCAATCGCCGAAAGAATTGAGGCAGGGGTACTAATCACTAAAGCACACGGAGAGGCGACGACCATCACGGTCATCGCCCGATAAAACGCGGTCGAAAAACTCTCCCCAAGAAAAAAGATCGGAATCAAAATCAATCCAATCGTAAACAGAATCACCCCCATTGCGTAATATTGCTCCGCATGCTCCAAAAACCGTTGTGTCTGTGCTTTTTCACTCTGTGCCTCCTCAACCATTCGAATCAATTTAGAGATTGTCGAATTTTCAACCCCCTTCGTCACCTCGATCTCCAAACTCCCATTCTGATTGATCGTTCCGGCAAAAACAGAGTCGCCGACCTGTTTGAACACGGGCATCGATTCCCCGGTCACGGAGGCCTGATCAAAAGTGCTCTCCCCCTCACGAACGATTCCATCCAAAGGAACCCGATCCCCTGGACGAATGACAATCATACTTCCTGGCTTAATCTTCTCGATCGACTCCAAGCGGGTCTGTCCCTTCTCCAACAAAAGAGCCTCTGTCGGTCTGAGTCTTGCTAAAGCATCAATCGCCGATCGCGTACGATCCATCGCAAAGTCCTGTAAAACATTCGAAAAAGAAAACAAAAACAGAAGCATCGCCCCTTCAAACGGAGCCCCGATATAAGCGGCTCCTAATGCAGCGAGAACCATCAATAAATCGACATCGACCGTCCCATGTCGTAGCGATTGACTTCCTGCAATCACTCCAAAGTAACCGCCAAAGAAAAAAGCGGCGGTGTAGGAAAACTGACTCAATAAATCGTGTTCAAATTTTTCTAAACCCCATCCGAGAATCATAAAAAGAAAGGTCAGTGCCGCAAACTGCATCTCACGTCGTTCTTGAGAAAAAATCCACTGAATCCATCCCCAAATCGTTTTAGGTAAGGCCGACTTTGCCTTTTTCAGATCCTCCTCGATGGGATGAACCTCGGCTCCGAATCGTTTTGCTTCATCAAGAATCGAATCTGAGGAAAGAGTTCGTTTATCGTAAGAGACCTTTAAAATCTGTCCGACGAAAGAGGCACTGGCATTTTGAACCCCCTCTTTCTTTAAAATCCGTCGCTCCAACTTTAAGGCACAGGCCTCGCAGGCATGCCCCTTGAGTCGCATTAAAAGCTTATCCAATTCAACAGGAGGAAGGAGATCGTTCATGGTTCCCTTAAAGATAAGTCAAAAAAATTTTCACATTAACGTCAATCGAGAGCTTAAATAGCGTTCCGCTCTCATCAAGGCGCGGAACTTCGTTAAATCCTCCTCCATCGACCCGCTTAAGATGGTGTAACGATAGCTCTTCCAGACCTTCATCTCTTCACGACCGGTCGCTAAACGCTTCTGAATCTGCTCCTCCGTCTCCGTTCCTCGCTTACGCAATCGCCGCTCCAGCTCCTCAAAGGTCGGGGGCATAATAAAAACATCGACGAGCGATCCCTGAATAATCGGATCACTACAACCTCGAATTTGCTGAGCCCCTTGAATATCAATATCCAGCAAGACATCCGTTCCATTCTCCAAGGCCTGAATCACCGGCTGCTTGGGGGTTCCGTAATAGTGATCATGAACCTTCGCATATTCCAAAAAGCCCCCAGCCTGGATGCGACGCTCAAACTCCTCTTTCACCAAATAATGATAATCCTCTCCCTCAATCTCTCCTGGTCGCGGAGGCCGCGTCGTACAAGAAACCGAATAGATAAAATCATCGGAGTGACGGAGGTTATCGCATAAGGTCGATTTCCCCGTTCCGCTGGCCGCAGATACGACAAAGAGAATTCCCTGTCGTTGAAATTGATGCTTCTGATTATTTGTCGTTGCGATCATAAAAAAACTCTTCTTTTAAAATCATAAATCGGAAGCCAATGTAACTTGTATCAAAATCAAAATATTTCAAATTGAATTTAATACATAGAGATGTCATTGACCGATTTATTTTTATTCAATATTTTGAATCTGTTCCCGAATTTTCTCCAGCTCTGTTTTCATGACAACGACCGATTGTGAGATCGTCAAGTCATTTGCCTTGCTTCCGATGGTATTCACCTCTCGATTCATCTCTTGAATCATAAAATCTAAGGTCCTTCCCACCGGTTCCGATTTTACGACAATTTGATCGATCTGTGCAAAATGACTTTTTAATCGGGTCAACTCCTCCGAGATATCAGAGCGATCGGAGAAAAAGACGATCTCTTTTAATAATCTTTCGTCTTTGGCATCGATCTCCAAATCGGCCTTCTTAATTTTTTCGATCAGATTCTGACGATATCGTTTCATGACCTCAGGAGCCTGTTTCTCAATCCGTGCGAGTTCAAGTCGAATGAGATTAAATCGAGTTTTTAAATCCTTCGCTAAATGAGATCCCTCTTTCTCTCGCATCTTTTGAAACTGATCCAAGGCCTTTTCCAAAGCCCCATGCAGTGGCTTCCAGATCGACTCTGCATCCAAGGTCACTCCCTCTTCTAAAACAATCCCCGGCCCTCGCAAAACATCATGAAGCGTGATCTCTCCCTTAATTTTGAGCTTCTTCGCAAGTCGTTTCAGCTCCTCGGCATAACGTTTTGCTGCCGGCTCATTAATCCATGAGGCCTTCGTGTTCTCCGGGATTCCATGGAGCGCCACCGACACATTGACCCGACCGCGAGAAACGCGACTGTTGACCTCATCCCGCAAACGGGGCTCAAGCTCAGAAAGAAGCTTGGGGAGTGAGACCGCAATCTCGATCTGTTTCCGATTCACTGCGTTCAACTCAACACTGATCTGTTGTCCTTTAAAAACGCTCCGACCCTTCCCATATCCAGTCATGCTTCGCATAGATGGAGTTTAAGGATCACCCCTCTGAATTGCGATCTAATTTTCTTGAGAGTGGCGACTTGAATCCAAATCCAGGAGGGATTAACCGTATGAATTAAAAATTACAGCCTAAAACGGCTTGAGGTCCGAGGTGATTCCATCCGTAATTTTTACGAGCGGGCTCTGAAAGTCCTCCGTTTGAGGCATGAAGGTAATTTAATTCGAGACCTGCAAAAAAACGCTCTGTGAAATAATACTTACATCCGCCTGTGACTGTAAAAACAAAACAGAAATCTTGTCCTTGACCTTGCTTCGTTGCATTAGGAACGCTGTCGACAAATCCAAGACCGACTCGTGCTCCGACATAGGGAACCCAATTTTTCCCAGGTTGAACGAATTGATACATCGGCCCAGCCAAAGCACCGAACATCCGTGTCTCGGCACCACGATCGATCGGCAAATAGAACCCCGTCCATTGAAATACGGTATTTCCACGGAATAAACCCTTATTACCAATCTCGTCCATGTTCCAGTTTAAGCTCAACATTTGTGGAAAAGTTTGATAGTTGGTATTCCAGCCCCCGATATCAAACATCGCTCCTGATTCTACCTGTAACTCCCAGACATCTTCACGAATCGCTTTTTCAGCATTGGAAAGAGAGCCTTCCTTAAAAAAAGAGTCGTTACGTAAAGCCGGCTTTTTCTCTCCTGCTCCTGCAAAAGAAAGAACCAACAAGACAATCAAAAGAGACTTAATAGCGTTCATGAAAAAAAAATAAACGAAACAGAGTCATTCTGCAATGGTATTTCTTACAAATGTCACAATTTTTTAACCTCTTGGCCTTTAGGGGTATCCCGAACGATCCATCCTTGGGCTGCGATTTCATCGCGAATCCGGTCACTTCCAGCCCAATCTTTGTTTTGTCTTGCCTCTTGACGTGCCTCTAAAAGAGCCAAAATAGTCTTCGGAACCTCATGATTTGCCGAAGCAAGCCCTAAAACACCGTTCACTTTCCCCCAAAGAACAGTTAAATCTCCTACGGGAAGCCCATCATCCATTCGTTTGTTGGTTTCACGAACGAAATCAAAGAGTGCCCCCATCGCCTCTGAAATATTCAAATCCTCTTCTAATGCCCCCTTAAATTTTTCAATAAAAGAGTGATGACTCCACTCCCCTGTTACCCCATAGGAAGAAAACCGTGCAATCCAGTCATCCAGACGGGAAATCGCCGCTTTCGAGGCCTCTAAGGAGTCCCAAGTAAAGTTCAACGTTTGACGATAGTGAGCGCTTGCAAATAAGGTGTATCGAATCACCCGTCCCTCATATCCTTTTTGTTGTAAATCTCTTAACGTGAAGAAGTTACCGATCGATTTCGACATCTTCTGATCATTCACTAACAGATGGGCGGCATGAGCCCAATAGTTCACAAACTTCTTCCCTGAGGCCCCCTCACTCTGGGCAATCTCATTCTCGTGATGCGGAAAGACCAGATCAACCCCTCCACAGTGAATATCAAAGGTCTCCCCTAAATACTCCGTACTCATCGCAGAGCACTCAATATGCCATCCAGGGCGACCGGCTCCCCAAGGAGAGTCCCATTTCACGGCACCATCTTCAGCGCTCCACGATTTCCAAAGCGCAAAATCTCCAAAAGACTCCTTCTGGTACTCATCCTGACTCACACGAGCCCCGGCCTTCAGTCCTGCTCGATCTAAACAAGCTAAACAACCATAATCTTTGAAGGCGTTCACTCGATAATAGACCGATCCATCTTCAGAGAGATAGGCATAATCTTTTGCGATCAATTTTTGAATCATCGAGATCATCTGTGGGATATGATCGGTTGCTCGAATTAAAAATTCTGGAGTCTCTAAATTCAAGGTCGCACAGTCCTCTAAAAAATAATGAATATATTTGGTCGTATAATCGTGAAGCGACTCCCCTGCTTTTTGAGCCCCCCGAATAGTCTTATCATCGACATCGGTATAATTCATCGCCTGTTTGACACGATAACCGAGAAATTTGAGTGACCGACGAAGAAGGTCGACAAAAACAAAGGTCCGAAAATTTCCGATATGAGCGAAATCGTAGACCGTAGGCCCACAAGCATAGAGTGATATCTCGGGAGGGTGAATCGGTTCGATCGACTCAAAGGTCCGATGGAGGGTGTTAAAAAGCTTCATAGTCAATGCGATCCATAGTGATCAGATACAGCATCATGATCAATCTAAAACCAGTCTATCTCTTCATTATTTCTTTGGTCGAAAAAGCCCCTGCGTTGTGAGCTCACTGCAGGTCTGATAATAGGAGATCGCCTCTTTAATCCGTGCGGTAGGTTCCGGGATCGGAGTAAAGCTCATTTCCGGTTCCTTCACTTGAAATTCTAACCGCTGTTTCACCGGCTGAAGGATCGCAATCTGATCTCCACGATAATAGCCGACTTTTTGATAGGTTGCCGGAAAGGCTCGCTCCTCCTCCGGTCTCATCTTTAAAATATCTTTCCCAAAAAAGAGGGTGTCATAACTCCAGTTGAGGAGTCCAGCAATCGTCGGAGCCACATCCATTTGCGAGCATCGTTTATCGATCTGCTGGGGAGCAATCAATGCCGGCTGCCAGATCATGAGCGGAATATGATATTCTCGAATCGGAATCGAGGTCTTTCCGGAACTCCGAGCACAATGATCGGCGACAATCACAAAAATAGTCTCCTTAAACCACGGCTTTGATTTCGCTTGTTCTAAAAACTCTCCGATCGCCGCATCGGAATATTTAACGCCGCTCTCGTAGGTTTTTTGTGGAATGTCAATTTTTCCCTCAGGATAGGTAAAGGGACGATGATTTGAGGTCGTCATAATAAAGTGAAAAAAAGGCTGCTTCTGCGCATAAGCCTCATCCCCTTGCTTTAACGCCCAGTTGAAGACATCGCCATCACAAGCCCCCCAAGCATTTTTAAAAGTGATCTCCGAGGGATCTGCAGCTCCGATATCGTGAATTCGAAATCCATTCCCCGAAAAAAAGGCGTTCATGTTATCAAAAAAACCGTTTCCGCCATAAATAAAAGCGTTGTCGTACCCTCTTGTTTTAAAAAGAGCTCCGAGGCTAAAAAGATTTTCATTATCCTTCCGTCTTAAAATCGATTGACCTGGAGTCGGAGGAATCGACAACGAAAGCGATTCCATTCCCCGAATGGTTCGACTTCCCGTCGCATAAAAATTTGTAAAAAACAGACTTTCACGACTGAGTTTATCTAAATAAGGAGTCAAGTTCTGATCATTTCCAAAGACCCCCAAATAAGAGGCACTCAAACTTTCTACGGTAATCTGAATCACATTCCATTTTTTTTCGGGACCGGGATTCTCGACCCGACGCCAGAGATTATCCGGAAGCTCTGAAATCGAATGACTATTCGAGCTCAAAAGCTCTTTCTTCATGAAGGCATAAGCCTCTTCTCGGGGAATCATCGGATAAAATTGAGTGTAGGAAATCCCTTGATCCCACCAAGCGGCTCCCATAGAGAAAAGTCCGTTGCGAGCGATCTCTTGGAAATAAGGATTTGAAAATCGTTGAGTCATCCGATTTTCAAGGAGACTCGCCAAAAAAGAGGCGACAAGAATCCATCCTAAGACAATCCTCAAACGAGTTTTTAAAGAAGAGGGAAAGGCGAGATCAACGCAAAAATAAGACCAGAACGGTCTCACCAAGATAAAGGTTAATATCCATAACCCGATACTGATCCAGACCATCGGATACGATTCCCAAATATTATGAACGACCTCATGCGTGTACGTTAAGTAATCGATCGCAATAAAATTCAATCGAGCCTGAAATTCCTCCCAGAAAATAAATTCTGAAGTGGCTAAAAACAACAGGGCATGCCCAAAAACCGCGAGCGCTAGCCCAAGTATCACTTTCCCCTTTTTTTCAGAAAACCAACGGGGATTGATCCATGAAAGCCCAAAGACCCAAGCAGAAGTCATCAGAAAACCGGCCGCCATATCAAAAGGAAACCCGATCAGCCAAGCCGAAAGGAGTTGAAGCGGAGACTCAGAAACGAACCGCCAAGAGATCATCGTGAGCCCGAGTCGAGTCAATGAGGCCATTAACCAAAACAAGCAAAGCAAACGAAAACAAGCGCGAAGAAAACCATTTCCAAATAATTGATACATAGGCGTTAATAGCGATCAAAAAAAAAAATTTAAAGTAAAATCGAGACCTCATTGACTCACATTTTGATTAGTTTTTCTAAAAACAATTTGTTAAAACTAATTTACAGCTTATAGTAAACAACAGAGGAGACGAATATGGCAATCGCAATGGTTCTCGGTACTGGGGGAGTAGGATCGGTCATTGGACAAAAGCTCCATACCTACGATTGTTTCGAAAAAATCATCCTTGCCGATCGAGATACCACCTTTGCGAAAACGCTTCAGGGGAATACCAAAAATAACCGATTTGAGGTCTGCCAAGTCAACGCCACCAATGTTCAGGAACTCTCGGCCTTCATGATTGAGAAAAAGGTCGATGTGACCCTTAATGCCTGCAATAGCGTTGTTAATTTTTCAGTTCTCGAAGCCTGTTCAATTGCAGGCTCTCACTATATCGATATGGCCGCGGATATCTACTCCCCTTCTGGGGCCAAAAAATCAGGGAAAAACTCTTACGAAGCGGAGATCGATCGGTTTAATCAACCGTTTCTCGATAAAAATATCGCCGGAGTCATCTGCATGGGAGTCGACCCCGGGGCGGTCAATGTTTTTGCCCGCTGGGCGATGGATCGTCTCGATACCGCCACAAGTATTCGCATTCTCGATGCCGACAACGGGGATGTAAAGGGCTATCGATTTGCCGTTCTTTTTTCCCCAGAAACTTTTTTCGAGGAGTTAGGAGCCGTCCCCTATTATGTGAAAGATGGACAAGTCACTTCAGGGAGACCTTTAGAAACCGAGGTCGAATGGATTCGTTTTCCCGATCCGATTGGACTGGTCAAAACCTATGCCGTAGCCCACGAAGAAGGGGTCAGTCTCGGAATCTATCCCCCCTTTGTCAAAAAAGGGGTTCGTTACTCGGTATTTAAATATTCGATTTCCGATAAGGTCTATAACATCGCAAAGTCTCTCTCTCTCCTTGGACTCGACTCTTGGAAAAAAATTAAAGTCGATGGAGTCGAAGTCGCCCCTGTTCGTGTTGCGGCCGCCAACCTTCCGAAGCCGGCACAACTCGGTGCCACGGTCGATGGATTCTCTTGCGTCGGAGCCGAAGTCCGAGGAGTCAAAGACGGGATCCCCGTCGAATACTTCATCTACACGATGGATAACCATCGTGAAACTTATGACAAATATGGCTACTCCTTGACCGTTGTTCAGACCGGAATTCCCCCCGCCGTCACCGCAAAGCTCCTCGTCACCGGAAAGATTAAAGAACGAGGCGTGATGATGCCCGAGGCTCTTGCCCCTGATCTGATTATGGAGGAATTCGTCAAAGAGGGACTCAATATCTTCGTTGAAAAACGTGAATCCAAAAAATGGGTCTAACCTCCGCTCCCTTTATGACTCGATCTCTTCTGATTCATGGCACTTGGATTCCCACAACTGAATCCCACCCTATCCATCGACCTTACGATGGAACTCTCTTAGATTCGGTGGCATTAGCCACTCATGAAGATCTTGAGCGAGCGCTCGACTCTTGTCAGTCGGCCTTCGAACAAGTGAAATCAACCCCCGGATTCGAACGAGCGCAACGCCTGCTCGCCGTCGCGAGCGGAATCGAAAAACGTAAAAAAGAGTTCGCTCAACTCATTTCAGAAGAATCAGGAAAGCCACTCTTTCTGGCACTTGCCGAAGTGACTCGGGCCATCGATACCTTCACCGCTGCTTCAGAAGCGGCACGAGAAGATCAAGTCGAGGGGCTTTCCCTCGATGCCTTTGCCCCGGGGAAAAATCATTTTGGGATCACTCGCCGATTTCCCTTAGGAATCATCTACGGGATCACTCCCTTTAATTTTCCGCTCAATCTGGTTGCTCATAAAGTCGCTCCTTGTATCGCAACAAACAATGTCATGCTCCTCAAACCAGCCCTTAAAACCCCCCTCACCGCCTATTTGCTCGGAGAGGTTCTGATCGAAGCTGGCCTCCCCGCCGGTCAAATCAATATCGTGACCTGCACCCACGCTGTCGCTGACTATCTCATCGAAGATCCCCGGATCAAAAAAATATCATTTACAGGAAGTCCGGCGATCGGGTGGAAGATAAAATCGCGGTGTGCCACGAAACGAATTACTCTGGAACTCGGCGGCAATGCGGCGGTCGTGGTCCATTCCGATAGCGATTGGAAAAAAGCAATTCCAGCAATCGCCACCGGGGCGTTCAGTAATGCCGGTCAATCCTGCATCAGCGTTCAAAGAATCCTTCTTCAGCAATCGATCTTCTCTGCCTTTGAAAAAGAATTCCTGACTTATACTCAAGAAAAAATAAAATACGGAAACCCTCTCGATCTTCATGTTCTTGTCGGCCCGATGATCGACCTCCTTGCCCTCCATAAAACCGTAGAGTGGATCGATGAAGCGATCCTTCATGGAGCGACCTTACTGTGTGGAGGAAAACCGGAAGGAACTATTCTCCCTCCGACTATTTTAACGAATGTCCGTCACAGCGATAAAATCTACTGCGAAGAGGCCTTCGCTCCTGTCGTCCTCCTTGAACCGTATGAGACTTACGAACAAGCCCTCGCGTTGGTCAATGAATCGGACTACGGATTGCAAGCGGGGATCTACACTCAAGATATCGGACGAATCTGGAAGGCCTTTGAAACCGTTGAGGTCGGAGGAGTGCTCATCAATCAAGTCCCCACGTTCCGAACAGAAAATATGCCGTATGGGGGAACCAAACTCAGCGGCTTTGGACGTGAAGGCATCCGCTATGCGATGGAAGAGATGACCGAATTAAAATCGCTGATTCTCCATCTCCCGAAAGTTTGAACTCATCACGATTCTAAGGAGGGAAAAGAACTCTCTTAGGAAAAGGATCGTGAAACGATAAGGTAAAGCCGCTGGAAGCGAAAATAATTTTGGTACAGAGGGAATACCATTCGTGAAACGAAAAATAAGAAAACAGGGTCTGATTGTTTGGTGCGGGAGCAAAACCCAGAGGAGCTTTAGCGACGATAAATACAGTATATGGAATCTAACTTGTTTGGAATGGGGTAGCAGGGATTCAACCAAAACAAAGTTTTGTACGGGGCACAACCAAATCGAAGATTTGTATGGGGGTACAACTTAGCAGAAATGCAGGAAAAATACCGAATTCGCCGCAGGGTAACCCCGCACAGCGGTCGTATAAGCATGAACCTAAAGATAACAACCTAAACAAATTTTAGCCGCAAAAGAACGCAGAGAACGCAAAATATAATCGGGCCTCAAAAAATCTTCTTTTCTGGAACAAACTTTAACCTGAATTGTTTTTTCATTTTTGAGTTCTTTGCGTTCTCTGTGGCTAAATCAACGGTTTATTTTCACGACAACAATCTAATTCCCTGGCAACGGAGGGCGTATCTCCACTTGAGGCTCATTCGACTCTTGCGCTGAATAATGAAGCGCGCGTTGATTCTCCTCCTGCAGCAAGGTTGCGACACTATGACCTTTTTTCACAACGCGATTCGGAGCAAAAACAAGTTCAATCCGACGATTCTCCTGCTCTTTCCCCTCCCCAGGAATAGTTAACGGCATATACTCTCCGCGGGAGACAAGAGCCAGTTTTGTCGGAGAGACTCCGAGTCGAATCATATAATCTAAAACCTTTTCCGCACGCTCAGAGCCAATCTTCCAATTACTTTTTGTCCCCGGCAACGAATCGGTATGGCCTTCAACCGCCATATAATAATCCCCCGAATAAAATTCGAAGACCTTCGCAATGACCGCCATTTGTTCCAATACGGGCGCAGGCAACTCCGTGGCCCCCGGATCAAAACAGGCCCCCGGAAGTTGAACCACCACATAGGGCCCACTACGATAAGCCGGAAGTTCAGGAAAAAGATTCGCAAGTGTTTCAATCAGAAGTTTTGCATCCTCCGGTGCCGCTCCATTTAATGGACGAGAAAAAACCGGCTTCGTAATCTCCGAGGATTGACTCTGAACCTCCTCAAGCGATTTCTTAAGAGCTTCTAAGCGCTTTTGTAACGACTCGATCGTCGCCTCTTTATCTTCCGATTGAAGGGTGAGCTTCTGAAAATCTTTCAGTAACCGCTCATTTTTTTGCATCAATTGTTGTCGCGCATCACGAACATTGACCATCTCTCGATATTGAAAATACATCACCCCCACGATCCCAAGCAGAACCATCGCGACAAAAATAAAAAGATACTTCACCCAATTCGCTAAGCGAATTTGGAGAATGCGGGGAGCCCCAGGAGTATCATGTAACTCAACCCCTGCTCCTGTCATCGAGTTTTCTTTTTTCATCTCTTAAAAACCGATTCCGAAATTGAGCCCTCTCGACTTCCAATCAAAGCTAATTTTTTTTTAATCCCCTGCAAGTCGAATCTTGACATACTATAAGGAGTATTTATTAATAATACAGACACAAAATATTGTATGCGCTGCCCAAAATGTAAGGGAAATGAGGACAAAGTAATTGATTCCCGTCCTTGGAAAGATGGTGCGGTCATCCGTCGACGTCGCGAATGTCTTACCTGCAACTATCGTTTCACGACCTACGAAGAAATTGAACGAGAAGATTTACGTGTCATTAAACGGGATGGACGATTTGAACCATTTGACCGTCGAAAGCTGATTTCAGGAGTCGAACGGGCCTGCGAAAAACGACCGATTCGCAAAGAGTCTATTGATCGCCTCGTCGATGAAATGACCGATGAACTTGAACAAAAATACCAAGGGGAAATTCCCACACTCGCTGTCGGCGAGCAGGTGATGCAACGCCTCCGTAATCTCGATGAAGTGGCCTACGTTCGTTTTGCTTCGGTTTACCGAAAATTCCGAGATGCGCAGGCATTCGTGAATGAAATTCAAAACATCAATCCCCCTCCTCTATGATTGGATTCCCCCACGAACTTCCAGCAGTCCTTTGGCACGGCGGAAAACCGGTTCCGCTCACGGTCGAGTGGCTCACCGAAACAATCGACTCGATCGCTCTCAGATGCGGAGAAAAAAATTGGCAATGGTCCAACGACGTCGCTCGCGCCACTCGCCTCTATTTTAAAACCGATTACGACTATGCCACGATTACCCCCAGCGAACTCGTCGATGTGGTTCGTCAAATCCTCGATGCACTGGGACGCAAAGAGATGGCTCAAAACGCGCACCTCTCTCCTCCAAGGACCCATATCTATCTTCCGGAAATGGTCTCACGCGCTGAGATGGAGATGAGTTTCTATCGAGAACTTCGGGAACGACTCCATGAAATGATGGATGCTCAGGTTCGTAGTGTCCGCCTCAATGGAATGAGACGATGCTCCAAAATGCTTGAGGGGACACGACGATGGAAACGTTCTTGCGAAAATATTTATGAACAAATCGAGCTCTATGCCATCGCCTGCGTCCGTGAACGAACCGATCAAGAGATCGAGCTCATCATCTCCCCAGAGTAAATCATGACCCTCTTCGAACGTATCATCGCACGAGAAATCCCGGCTCAAATCATTCATGAGGATGATCTCTGCATCGCAATCCATGATATCAATCCTCAGGCCCCGACGCATCTGCTGATTATTCCGAAAAAAAAGATCATCCGAATCTCACTCTCGACTCAAGAAGAAAGCACACTCCTCGGACATCTCCTCTGGACTGCCGGCGAAATCGCAAAAAAACTTGGAGTTGATCAATCCGGCTTTCGTCTCGTCATTAATAATGGCCCCGATGCCGGAGAGACCGTCCCTCATCTCCACCTCCATCTCCTTGCCGGCAGATCCCTCCACTGGCCTCCAGGTTAGCCTAACGTTATTACTAAAGGATTATCATTTGGATAACCTATTTTCTGATTCGATCTACATTGCCCCAGAGGATCCCTCGGATTTACCGGAGACAATCATTATTGTTTATCCTTTTAATCGCCAGACTGCGATCCATATAAAAAAAATGTATGAAAAGCAAAAATCGATTTACCTCTCAAAATAGATCAACAAAAGTTAATTTTATTTACAAAAACAAACTTATAGTTAACTTTATTAGCTAAAGTTAACTATAACATGAATCGAGAGCACTTAGTTAAAGATATTGTCGATCGGCTTGTTCGCTTACCCTCTCCATTTGATTCCCATTATGGCGTGGTTCCCCTTCCGCCTTCAGAGGAATACATCATCTTAGGGGAGATAGCGCAAGCTCATCAAGAGGCATTGAATTCAATTATAAAAATCGATTCCTTAGTTGAAGAGTTGCACGACCCGTACATCGTCAGTCGCATACTTTCCCGACAGGAAGCAGTCAATAGCTCCAAAATTGAGGGGACAAACAGTACCCTCAATGAACTTCTCTCTCTTGAGGAAGGGGAGGACAAACCGAATGCTCGTCCCGTAATCGCCTACGCAAAGAGGGGATGGGATCTCTTTGCCAAACCATCATCACTCGCATGGCGATCTCCCACCTTCATTTTGAAGCGATCCACCCTTTCGAGGATGGAAATGGAAGAACAGGACGACTGCTCCTTCCACTTCTGATGACTGCTGAGGGACATGTCCCAATCTACTTATCCTCTTTCATCGAGTCGAATAAACAGAACTACTACGACGCGCTTAAAGCGGGACAGCAAAAAAATCAACTTCTTCCGATGATCGCCTACCTCTCAGAAGCCATTAAGAAAAGCGTTGAGGAAGTGATGGTCACTCGGAACGCATTGAAAGGACTCGAAAAGAACTGGCAAAAAAGGGGAAGCTCGAGGGAAAAATCGACGGCAAATAAAGCATTGTCATTACTCCCACATTATCCCGTATTCACCACAAAGCGGTTAGCAGAACTTCTAAATGTCTCGGTTCCCGCAGCAGCGCGGGCCGTTCAGCAATTAAAAAACGATGGAATTATTACGGAAAAAACCGGATATCTACGCAATCGAATCTTTGTCGCTGAAGAGGCATTGCTCATTTTAAATCGCCCTTTTGGAGAGACTCCTGCGATTGATATGGGATAAAGAATATTTTCATTGAGGAGATATCCTTGGTTTCGGTCTTTGACCGATTTATGTTGAAAGATCCACTCGCTCCTCTTGAACTTTTTTCAAACGCAGCTGACCACAGGCGGCATCGATGTCATGGCCCTTTTCCAAACGTAGCGTAATCTTGATCTCATGCCGTTTTAAAACATCGGCAAATTTTCGAATCTTCGAATCACTTGGACGATCCCACGGAAGCCCCTCGACCTTATTATACGGAATCACATTCACCTTTGCAAAAACACGTTTTGCTAAACGGGCCAAAGCCTCCGCATGCTCTGGACGATCGTTGACCCCCTCCAAAAGAATATATTCAAAGGTGATCATGCGACCCTTTTTCTCCTGATAATATTCACAGGCCTCGATCAACTCTTCCACCGGATATTTTTTATTCACCGGCATAATCTGATCTCGGACCTCATTGGTCGCTCCATGCAATGAAATCGCTAACCGAACCTGCAGCGGATCATCGGCCAGTCGCTTGATTTGAGGCACCAGCCCGCTGGTTGAAATGGTGATATGCCGGGCCCCAATCCCCACCCCCCAAGAGGCATTAATCATCTCGATCGCTTTACGAAGATTCTCGAAATTAGCAAAGGGCTCACCCATTCCCATAAAGACTAAATTACTAATTCGCTCTCCCGTGACCCGCTCCGTCTCGATAATCTGTCCGACAATTTCACCGGGTGTCAGATGGCGTTTCCAGCCCTCCAGCCCACTCGCACAAAATTTACATCCATAGGCACAGCCGACTTGAGAAGAGACACATAAAGTCATTCGATCCGATTTCTCTCCATAAAGAGCAGGGCTCGCAGGAATTAAAACGCTCTCAATATAATCACCTTGCGACAACTTCCAGAGCAATTTTCGAGTCGTATCTTTAGATCCTTGAAGTTTTTCTAAAGTCAAAGGCGAGAGGGAGAACTTAGCCTGCAGAGAATCACGCAGCTCCTTCGGCAAAGAGGACATCAGCTCAAAAGAGGGGGCACGCTTTTGATAAATCCAATCCCGGATCTGATCCCGTCGATAACGAGGAACCGCTCCTAAATCCCATTCCTCCGGTAATTGATCGAGTAGATACATGAGTAAATCCTAATCCATCAGAGCCTAAAGTCGATCTCCCATCTCATCAACGCTGATCATTCCATATGAAATCTCTTAGTTCCCCTCAAACTGGCCATGCTGCCATCAGCCACCCAAAAATCGCCCCAGCCAAAACAACCCCCATGGGACTCCATTTCCATCGCTCTATCCCCCAGAGTGCCACAAGTACGCCAACGATTTTAATCCATTGAATCTCCCCCGAGACCATTAAAACATGGGATGCAAAACCGATCGCCATTGCCCCGATCACGCCAACGACCGCAGCAGAGATCCATTTCAAGAAACGCTCCCAAACGGGAAAGGAATCCAATCGATCCAAAAGCGGCCCCCCGATAAATATAAATAAAAAACTAGGAAAAAAGGTAACCCAGGTGGTAATCATCGCCCCAAAAGTAGCCATTCCGAGAGGTGAGCCTCCCTGTGGATTCAACCAGCCGGCCATAAACCCAACAAACTGCAAAACCATAATCAACGGTCCGGGGGTCGTCTCCGCGAGCCCTAGCCCAGCGATCATCTGTTCGGTATTTAACCAATGAAAATGATGAACCGCCTCTTGAGAAACATAAGGAAGAATCGAGTAAGCCCCGCCAAAGGTTAACAGCGCCACCTTGGTAAAAAAGAGCCCTAACTGAGCCCCCAAACTAGACCACCCTTGAATCAACCCGATCGCCACAATCGGAGAAAAACAGATTGCAAATCCACCCAAGAACTTCAAACAAGCCTCAATCCCAATCTTTCTCCACTGATGATCAATTTCTCCCCCGATTTTTTGAGAAGGCTCCTGACCTTTCATGAGCAAAGAAATCAAGAGAAGCCCGCCCACCCACCAGAGAAAATTAAGGTGAAAAAAAAGAGCCCCCGAAAAGGCGCCAACAGCCAATCCTAAAGCCCCTTTACTCTTGATCGATTTCTTACCAATCCTAACAATCGCCATTGCCACTAATGCGACCACCGCGACCTCCAATCCCTGAAATAAAGAGGCGACGAGAGGAACGGTTCCCCATTGAGCATAGAGCCAACTTAATCCCCACAAAATAAAAACAGCGGGGATAACAAAGAGCCCTCCCGCGACAAAAGCCCCGCGAACCCCATGCATTCGCCATCCGATATAAGTCGCCAGCTGCTGCGCCTCGGGGCCGGGAAGCATCATACAAAAATTGAGCCCCCTTAAAAACTCCGCCTCACTGATCCACTGCCGACGTTCCACGATCTCCTCATGCATCATCGCAATCTGAGCGGTCGGCCCTCCAAAACTCACGAAACCGAGCTTCACCCAAAAACTGAATGCCTCCTTAAATGTCGGACTCTTTACTTCCATCACTCAACCTTGAATCGCTTCCTCAATCCAAACAAGAGATTTTAAATCTGAAAAACAGTGAATCGTTCGAAAAGGGAAAGGCCGGTACAAAAAACAAGGGCGATCCGCCCCACCGGATCGCCCTCAACAACTTAGGAGGAACAAAATGTACTGATGTAAAGTTAGACATCCTCTCTTACCGTTTCGTTCAAATTATTTTATAAAAAATAAAAATAAATGTAAATACCTTAATACAAACAACTTAAGAAAACACTCCTCGCGAGAAAAAATTTCACCTCATCAAGCAATCCACCAAAAATGGTTAAATCCGTGTCCATCCGCGGTTAAAAAAAACTATTGCTTTGATTCCATAATCCGAACTGAAGGGGGCTGTTTTAGTTTTAACTTTAAAATCAAGTCGTCAAAAGTAGATCGGCCATAGTATTCCTGTTCTGCGCCCAAGATAAAGACAACGCCATCGTAGAGATCATTCTCAATCAACTCCTTAATCGCTCCTAAAGGGGAAACTTGTTTGTAAGTCGTTCCCTTGGGAATATCGGAACGATCCCAATAAACGATCGCGGCTCGATAACGAAGATTGCCGATACTATAAATTTGAGTCTGATAGAGCCGCTCTTTCTCCCCAGGATTCGGAACGATTACCTCATCAGAGGCCGGATCGGCAGCTCGAAAAGGGGGCTGCTTAATCGGCAAATAAACCGCCTCTTTGGAAGCAAGCTTTTGCTCAAAATTGAGGGGCTTGTTGGTTAAACGATAAACGGTCATTGCGGACACAAATAAAATAAATACGGCGGCAAAAAAACGGATCACCACGCGAATTTTTCGATTCGTCCAGAAAGAATCCTCTGGATCGTCAGATCTTATCCTCTTCTGAAAAGGATTCGAAAAACTTCCCTTAAATAGGTTAACGCTCACAGAGGGATTGTACTCCCAAATCGAAACCCTTTCCAATTCTTTTCTTCAACCGTTCCTTTGATCAGCCCCAAAACTTTAAACTGATTTCCCATCATTTCAGGATGGGTTAAGGTCTTGAACTCACGAATCTTTTTCTGAAAAACAACGGAGTCAGCAGGATGGGTTTCCGAAATCTCACACAACCAACGTTCCCCCATTCCTGTTAAATAGCGTCCTTGATCAGTATATCCGATAAACTGAGCCCCCTCGCCTAACCCCTTTCGGTAGAGCTCCGTAAAATTCACATGCGCAGTGATATCCTGCTCTCCGACATGGAGAAGGGGATCCATTCTCTTTTGATGATTCTGATACATCTGAAGGGTTCCGGAAGTTCTCTCTCGAGAATAATAAACCGACTCCGGATATCCATAGTCGACAATCAACACGACTCCTCTTTTAAATCCCCGTAAAACCGATTTCATCCACGCCTCTGCCGTGCGTTGAATCTCGGTCGTATAACCCTCAATCTCAGGAATAGAACTTAACCAGGGAAACAACGGGTTCTGCTCTGTAATCTTGCGTAGATCCCAGCGATTATCGGCAAAGTTCTCTCCGCAAATCACTCGCTTCTCATGCCATCCCCCTTCCTGATAGGTCACGAGATCAACGGGAAAACTGTCGATCAATTCATTGGAATAAAAAAAGCCGGTGAAAGCCTCTTGAGGAACCTCACTCCAATCGGAAAAAAATCGGAAAGGAATCTTTAATCCCTCCCATTTTTCCCTTTGGAGAAGACGGAGGCGATCGAACGGTTCAATGCAAACTATCTCAATCGCCTGATAGCATTCGATCTGCAAGAGTTTAAGCTCCTCCAGGATATCCACCAGCAACCGCCCCTCATGAGCCCCCTGCTCGATCAGATGAAACGGTTCCGGATAACCGAGAGAACTCCAGACCTCAAGAACCTGATAAGCAAGAATCTGTCCAAAGGAGGAACCGACGCTGACCGAGGTAAAAAAGTCTCCTTTTTTTCCGATTTTCGGCACTCGACTATAATAGCCACGTGCCGGGTCGTACAAGGCATGCGCCATAAACTCTGAAAATGAGATCGATTCCATAAAAAAAACTATTTGTTCCTCACTGAAGTAATTTATGCTAGTAGATATTCTTATGACGACAAGTGCTTATCAGTTGGCGATTATTGGCGGGGGTCCCGGAGGTTATGTGGCTGCAATTCGTGCCGCTCAACTCGGATTTAAAGTAGCGATTATCGAAAAAGAAAAGAATCTCGGAGGCACCTGCCTCAACTGGGGATGCATCCCCAGTAAAGCCCTCTTAACCTCGACGGAACACTATCATGCCGCTCAGGAAAAGTTCTCAGCCCATGGAATCACTTTTAAGGAGCTTCAAGTCGATATCCCGACTCTCATGAAACGCAAAGAGGGGGTGGTCGGCAATATGGCTAAAGGGATCGATTTTCTGATGAAGAAAAATAAGATCGATCGCATCAATGGCTTTGCGCGATTCCTCGATGCAAACTCCGTCGAGGTCGATAACAACGGAACGAAACAAACCGTGACTGCCGATCGTTTTCTCATCGCTACCGGAAGTGTTCCGATCGAGCTCCCCTTTCTCAAATTCGATGGGGAAACCGTTGTCTCAAGCGATCAAGCGATCGCTTTTCCGAAAGCCCCGAAATCCCTTCTCGTCATCGGTGCCGGTGCGATTGGACTCGAACTTGGCTCGGTCTGGAAACGACTCGGAACAGAAGTGAAGGTTTTGGAATTTCTCCCCCGGATCGCTCCGGGATTTGATCTTGAGGTCGCCACTCATTTACAACGTTCATTGACCAAACAAGGGATCCAATTTCATCTCAAAACAAAAGTTGAATCGGCAAAAGTCACTAAAAATTCCGTAACCTTAGAGGGCTCTGAAGAGGGGAAACCCTGTACCTTCACCGCAGAAAAAGTTCTCGTCGCCGTAGGCAGAAAACCGTTCTTTGAAGGACTGGGACTTGAAAAAGTAGGGGTTCAACTGACCGCTCGGAATCGCATTCAAGTCGATTCCCATTTCCGCACCAATATTCCGACGATCTTCGCGATCGGCGATGTCATCGACGGTCCGATGCTTGCCCACAAAGCCGAAGAGGATGGGGTCGCTTTTGCGGAACTCCTTGCAGGGAAACCGGGTCATGTGAATTACGACCTCGTCCCTGGCGTCGTCTATACCTCTCCTGAAGGGGCCGGAGTCGGTCTCACGGAAGATCAATGCAAAGAAAAAGGCCTTGCGATCAAGATTGGAAAATTCAATTTCATGGGCAACGGACGTGCCGTTGCTGCCGATGCCGCTGAAGGATTTGTCAAAATCATCGCCGATGCAAAAAGCGATCGAGTACTCGGATTCCACATCCTTTCCGCCAATGCCTCCGAATTGATTGCAGAGGCGGTATTATTAATGGAATTCGGTGGCTCTTCCGAAGACCTCGCCCGAACCATTCACGCTCACCCCACCACGACAGAGGCCCTCAAAGAGGCCGCTCTTGCAGTCGAGGGTCGGGCCCTTCACGCGTAGCAACTGTCCCGATGGAATCGGGAATGACACAGGAGTGAAGCGAACTTAAAAACATTCAAACAGGGATAAAGACATTGCCTCACGCAAAGGCGCAAAGCTTCCCAAGGTTCTCCCCTTAGGAATTTCGAAAAGAAAAAAATCATTTGCCTTTTCGGGAGGAGCCTTGGGAAACTTCGCGGCTTCGTGTGAAAAACTGTATTTGGGTATTTTTCATAATCTCTTGGACGATAGATATTTATAAACTTCAGGAAGTTTACTTCACTAAGAGCCGTTTTGTCTAGCCTCGCCATAGCCGGATAGCCGGATAGCTGAATAGCTTGATAGCCGACTTGTCCGCCAGAGTCCCGCAGTGCGGGACGACGGAGGATGCGTCGCCTGCCACGAGTTTTGTGTCGGGGCCGCGGGAAACACTCCCCTGTATTATAAACCTAGTGGCATGGTGATTGTCGAGAGGGGGTGCTAGCCCCCCAGACTCGACAATCACCATGCCACTAGGATAAATGAATTTAAGCTATCCGGCTATCCAGCTATCCAGCTATTAGACGATTTGGCCTTCCGAGAGGAGCGAAGATAAGCGGTTTAAATTGAATTTTATAATCTTGGCGAATTTTATCGAACCTACGAAGCCCCTTCTCACCCTTTGCAAATCTTCGATTTGGTTGTGCCCCCATGTACCCCTGCACCAAACGTTCGAGACCCTGTTTTACGTTTATTTGCTTCGCAATTGGTTTTCTGGTTGGTTGAATCCCTGTTACCCCAATTCAAACCTTTTAGATTCCATGGGTTTGATTTCGTTTTACGAAGGTTTTCCCTAGGCTCTCCAAATGGTTTCCTATTTTTAATTGCGTTATCACGCAGGGAGTGGCGGTTAAACCCTATCCTTTCACGATCCTTTTCCTTCGATCGATCGGTTTTTCTTCTCCCGAAAAGAACTATCTCATTTTTACCCTTGCGAAATCCTATAAATCTCGCAAAGTACTGACATTATGAAGTTTCACTCATTTGTTACAGGTCTTTCATTCACTGCACTCCTTGCTTTTCTTCCGGCTGGAGAAGATGCCGCTAAGTCGATGAAAAAAGAGTCGAAAATTAAGCCCCAACAACGAGAAATAGCCATCTCTCATGAATTTACTTCCGATAACAGTTACGTCGCTGGAGCAAATGCCAAGGTCGGCGATCAAAAATTTGGGAATGTCACTGAAATCAATAATCACGTAAATTACGTGATCTCTTCTCAACTCAAAGACAATCTCCTCCTTCGTGTTGGAGTTGACTACGATCGATACTCCTTTGGTCTCCCCTCCACTGAAAAACAAGGCGGCTTTTATCTCCCTTCTCCGAACACCCTCCAATCGACCGCAATGGTGATCGGCGCGGATTACACAATTAACGATCAATGGTTCATGCGCGTTGAGGCAACTCCTGGTGTTTACAATGACTCTGAAAATCTCTCCGGAGAAGATGTCAATGTTCCCCTGATTATTGGCGGTTCTTATATTGTCGATAAAGATCTTCAATGGTTCTTTGGAGTCAGTGTAGATCTTTGGCGTGATATTCCTGTTCTTCCGGGAGCTGGTGTTCGCTGGAAATTCTCCGATCAATGGACTCTTTTCTTTGTTCTGCCTAAACCCCAGCTTCAGTATGAAGTGAACGAGCGTCTTACTCTTTTTGTCGGTGCTAACCTCAAAGGGGGCAGCTATCGGATGAGCGAATCTTTTGGACGTGAACATGGTCGCAATCGCCTCAATAGCTCGATTGTTAACTATTCAGAAGTTCGTATCGGAGCCGGTGCAACTTGGAAGGCCCTCTCCTTTCTTGATGTCAATCTTGAAGCCGGTTACGTTCCCACTCGAACCTTCGACTACGCTCGGGCCAACACCCGCGTAAAACTAGAAGCAGCCCCTTACGTCGAACTTTCTGCGACCGCTAAGTTCTAAGGAACTTCAAGAGCTGGTCATGTCAAAACCTCGCAATCTTAAAGTCTTCTCAGGCAATGCTAATATTCCATTGGCTCAAGCAATCGTCGACTATCTTGGAATCCCACTCGGGAAAGCGACGGTCACCTCCTTCCCCGATGGAGAGACCTTCGTTAAAATTGATGAAAATGTTCGCGATCAAGATATCTTCATCGTTCAGCCCACCTCCACACCGACAAATCAGAACTTAATGGAACTTCTGATCATGATCGATGCCGCACGCCGTGCGAGCGCCGATCGGATCACTGCCGTGATCCCTTTCTACGGCTATGCCCGCCAAGATCGTAAAGATCAGCCCCGGGTCCCGATCACTGCCAAGCTCGTTGCGAATCTCTTAGTGGCTGCCGGTGCCTACCGAGTCCTGACGATGGATCTTCATGCCCAACAGATTCAAGGTTTCTTTGATATTCCCGTCGACCATCTCTATGCCGCCCCTGTATTTTATAACTACCTCAAAGCAAAAAACCTCGACAATTTAGTCGTCGTCTCCCCCGATGTTGGTGGAATGAAACTGGCCGCTTCCTATAGTCAAATGTTGAATGCCGGACTCGCAATCGTCACTAAAAAACGATTGAGTGCCACCTCCGTTGAATCCGGTTTTTTAGTCGGTGAAGTCAAAGACAAAGATGTCCTTCTCGTCGATGATATTACGGAAACGGCAGGAACCATTACCGCCGCCGCTCGACTCCTTAAAAAAGAGGGGGCCAAAAGAATTTTTGCCGGAATTTCCCATGCCCTCCTCGGTGAACTTGCGGTCTCACGACTCAAGGGTTCTGATATCGACGAACTGATTACCACCAACAGCACCCCTGTTCAGCCCATTGAAGGATTTAACATGAAAGTCCTCAGCGTCGCCGAGATCTTAGGGGAAGCCATTCACCGAATTCACTCCGGTGAGTCCGTCTCCTCCCTTTTTAATATCGATAATAAAAAATCGTTCTAAAGAAATTCGAGGCTAAATTCCTTATTTCAAGTCTTCGCTGGAAACGGAAATAGTTTTGGCTCGCAGGGCTAATTCTTCAGTTGTTGTAAACTCCTCATTTTGAGAGCTAAACGCCAATACATTTAAACCTAAAAAAGCAGTTGGAACCACGGATCACACGGATTTTCAACGGTTTAGGAAAAATTGCCCCTACACCCTGTGGGTGAAGGAAAAAACAGCGGTTCATTTTTATAAACTCCTCCATCCGTGGTATCTGTGTTATTTGTGCCCCCATCCCCCACTGCACCAAAATTACGAGCACCTCCGGTGGCTTAAGTTGTTCGTTTTACGAACCTTTTGTGGTTAAATGGATTGCCGATTCTAGGTTTATTGCTTTGCAATGGGTTTTCCTGGTCCCTATGGAAAATTGATTTAAGCTATTTAGCTATCGGGCTATCCGGCTCATATTCATCTGCCTACTCATCGCGATGCTCCTCGCAGATTTCCCGATACCGTTGGCTTCCTTTTTGATAACCATCCATGAAGCAATCGAGCAAAATATCCGTGTGATTCCTCTCGTACACCGCAGCCACCCCCTCGTTGTATTCCAGTTTGTCGGTATGAAGGAATGAAAATGGAAAATACCCGCCGTTCAGAAGCGGGATATTCATTCCGATTCGGGAGGTGCGCTTGTTCGCATCGTGGAAGGGTTGGATGTAGGGCAAGACGGCCATAACAAAAAATGCCTGTTCAAAGGGATTTTTGATCGCCCCCGCTTTTTGACAAAAGATTTCAAATGCCTCTTTGATTTTCCATGGGTTATTCAAAGGCTTGTAGGCCGACCCTGAAATGGTGACGATCGCTTGTCGAAGCGCTCCTTCGTACTCCTTTTTTGAGAGGAGATTTTTGGAAAGTAGCGAGTGAAGATCCTTGATGTCCCTGTCGCAGATCGTCAATGGATGAGAGAGAATAAAGTTAATGGCCTCCTTGTGATTGAGGATATGACGAATTCCCATCGTATCGGAGCTTTTCACGGACCCCTCGCCGTATTCCACGAGGGTTTTGGTTTCAAGCCACGAGAGCGTCGATCCTTCAAAACGGGAGGAAGCCCATGAAAGGTCGATAAGCGCAGACTCCATCCATCTTTTGTGCTCCATACCCAGTTTAGGGCGAATACCGATGGCTTGGAGCTCCTTAATAAAGGCAGATTTGATGAAAGTGGTTTTATTCGGTTCGTAAGTACTCAAAAAAGCTTCATTAAAAACGACAGGAGCCCTGAGATGCGGAGCCTTGTGAAGCTCCTGACGAATTCCCTCTTTTGTGCTGATGTTGAGCTCATAGGAGGCTCCTTTGGTGTCGCCCCTACGCAGGATCGCCTTGAGCTTAATAAGTGCGTTCAAATCCCGGTTGATCGTAAAGCGGGAAAGTCTCGGATACCTCTCTTGGACCACCTGCATTTGAATCGGTTCTTTTGAATCCCTGAAAATCTTTAAAATCTCTTCTTGGCGCGGAGTCATAGAATTAATTGTTGCACGAATTGTTTCATTAATACAACAAATAATGCAACAATAAATGGTGGGGACTGTACAATGGTCGATTATTTTTTATATCGAAGTCTTTCATTCCATTTCTGAGAATAAGGATAATCCCTATAAAGGAACTTAAAATAGCAAAATCCTATTATTTCAGTCACTATTCATGACTTCAAGTCCAGGTGGGAAATAATCCCAGATCATGCAATAGGAATCGGTTTACCTCTCAAAAGATATTACCAAAATGGTGATAAAAAATGGAGGGGCAGCCCCGACCTGTCGGGGCTGCCTTCCCCGCAGCCCGAGGCAGACGGCGTCTGCCCCTCCAGTTCTAATGCAAGATATGGGATAATCCCATTTCTTGCAATAGAGCCAAAACCCAAAAGCATTTCAAAATAGGGAAAGCAGGTCTTTAAAAAACCAAAAATTCAGATGTCTTTTTTCCTTTTTTTAAAAACTTCTAATGCAAAAAAACTGCCTTTGAATTTCAGGAATCCATCAGCCCACGCTTAGTCCGCCGTAGTTTCAACGAAGGTGGATCAGCCCATCAGCTGGTGTAAAGGGCGTTCCAAAAGTGAAGCAGGGGGCGGTGCTGCATCGTTCCGGAGTCACCGCTGCCGTGCGGATCAATGATACAAGTGATGTCTGGGTTGGACGCGGGGCGACCTATCGCAGCCTCCCCTCTCGTCCCTTTGCCTCGGCAACGATCCCCGAGGTTCAAGCGCTCGGAAAAGGAAAGGGGGGATTGAAGGTCAATCTCGGTCTCTATTCGATCACCTTCAATAATCAACTCGATCGCGATTACGAATCGCTCGAAACCTTCAAGGCCTTTCGCTTGGAGGCGGCAAAACATAAGTTCGATTATTTTCTCGAAGTTTTTGCACCGAACGTCGAGTGCGGGATTTCGAAAGAAAACATTCCCGGCTATGTGAATGATCAACTCGTTCGCACACTGGCGGGGATTCCCAAAAGCAACTGGCCTCAGTTTTTAAAAATCCCTTACTTCGGCCCTCAGGCGATGGAGGAGCTGGTAAACTATGAGCCAAGCCTGCTCGTCGGGATCCTCGGAGGGGGAAGCGGAACGATCTATGATGCCTTCAAACTTTTGGCCGAAGCACAAAAATACGGAGCTCGTGTCGCTCTCTTTGGCAGAAAGATCAAGGATGCCGAAGATCCGTTTCGTTTTGTCTTTTACCTCCGTCAAATTGTGAAGAAAACGATTTCGCCGGAAGAGGCGGTCAAGGCGTACCACGCCGATCTCAAGAAATCGAAAATCGTTCCGATCCGATCGCTGGAAAATGACATGAAGTTAACCGCCACGGAAATTTCATACGCACGCAAATAAAGTAAAAGATTTTTTAGAATTTAAATCAGGAATAACTTATGATCACCCTTCACGAAAAAGCGGCTCAATTTATCGCGCAAACTCCCCATCTCCATTGGTGGAATGGAAAGCCCCAAGCAGGAACCACATCGCAAACCTCCGAGGTTTTCAATCCTGCCGACGGCTCCCGATTGACCCAAGTCGCGTTGGGAGGAGCCAAAGAGGTTGATGAGGCGGTGCAATCCGCTCATCGTGCCTTTGGAGAATGGTCCAAGCTTTCCCCTCAAGAGCGCTCGACGTTGATGCATCGGTTTGCTGATTTGATGGAGGAGGAAAAAGAGATCTTGGCCCAGATCGAGAGTCTGGATGTCGGTAAAGCAATCACCGCAACTCGCGGGTTTGACATCCCCTTTGGGGTGGAATGTATTCGTTATTTTGCCAACCTCTCGGTTCAAACCCCGCGCGATACCCCTCTTTCGATCGCTAATATGGAGGCGAGGATTCATCGTAGTCCTTACGGGGTGTGTGGTTTTATTTTTCCGTGGAATTTTCCCTACAACCTCCTCCTTTGGGGAATTATTCCTGCACTTGCCGCGGGCAATACGGTGGTCGTGAAACCATCCGAAGTCACTCCGCTCTCGACACTCTATGTTGCGCAACTCGCCATCCGGGCCGGTATCCCTGCGGGAGTCTTCAATGTCGTTTTGGGAGACGGTCCCTCGGTCGGAGTCCCGCTCACCGAGCATCCGCTGGTCAAACGGATGTCCTTTACCGGATCAGGTCGTGCCGGAGCCGATGTCGCCCGACGCTGCGGTCAGCGCATCATCCCCTGCAAACTGGAGCTCGGAGGAAAAGGGGCCGCGGTTCTCTTTGAGGATACCGATCTTGAAAAAGCAGTGACACAACTGGCGGGGGCGATCACCTTTAATACCGGTCAGGTCTGCTGTACGGCCACGCGCTGGTTTGTGCATGAAAAGATTTATGAGGAATTTTCACGACGGATCGTCGAAGTGCTTCAAAAAGTAAAAATCGGATCGAGTTTGGATGAAGCCACGGAGATGGGTCCCCTTGCCAGTGCCGCTCATAAGGAGCGGGTGCTCGGCTACTTGGATCAGGGAATTCAGCAGGGAGCAAAAGTCGTTCTGGATGCCGATCGTAAAAAAGGAAGTGCCGGCTATTTCGTCTCACCCTTTTTATTGGAGGGAAGTGATGAGAATATCTGTTTTCGTGAGGAAATCTTTGGACCGACGGCCTTCATGGTTCGATTCAAAGAAGAAAATGAGGCGATCACGCGGGTCAACAGCATCCCTTACGGATTAGCCAACAGTGTCTGGAGCCAGGATCTGGTCCGGGCAAACCGGGTCGCCGAACAACTTGCAGCAGGAAACAATTGGATTAACGCCCATAATGTATTTGCCTACGGGCTTCCTTACGGCGGAATCCATCAGAGTGGATTCGGAGGGGGGGTCAATAGTCCCGAAACCTTGAACGATTATCTCCTTCCCAAAACGATTGCCCGCCCTCTAGATTAATTGTCCTATGACCATCTCCTTTCAAGATCAACTTTTAACTGATGGAGTTATCTCCCCGGAGGCGATCATGACTCCCCTCACGGGAGGGGTTTCAAGCGATATTTTTCTGGTCGAAGATCGCGGGCAAAAAATAGTCGCTAAAAGGGCTCTGGAAAAACTCAAGGTCGCAGCCGATTGGCATGCGGATGTAAATCGCAACATTTCCGAATACCGCTACATGCAAGTCGTTGAACCCTGGGTTGGGGAGTCGATCCCGAAAGTTCAGAAAGTCGGCAATGGCTATTTTACGATGGAGTATTTGGGAGAGGGATTCTTGAACTGGAAACAGGAGATGCTCCTGGGCAAGATCGACACTTTCTGGGGAGAGGCAGCGGGAAGAGTCATGGGGAGGATTCATCAAAACTCATGGCTCGACACCGATGTACAAAAGAGATTTGAAACGACAGAAAACTTTGAGGCCCTTCGTTTGGATCCCTATCTTCGATTTACGGGAGCGAAACATCCGCAGTTGCAATCGCAGTTTGAGGCTGAAGCCGATCGTGTCAAATCAACCCGCATTGCTTTGGTTCATGGCGATTTTAGCCCGAAGAATATTCTTATCCGGGACTCACGGATGGTGCTTTTGGATTGCGAAGTCGCTTGGTATGGGGATCCGGCATTTGATCTCGCTTTTTTAACCAACCATCTGGTTTTAAAGGCGCTCCATCTTCCTGAAAAACAATCCGACTTTTTAAAACTCTTGGAAACCTTTTGGAAAAGTTACCAGACCCATTTAAGCGCCGATCGCTTTGCTCATGTCTCCCTCAACTCACGACGCCTTCAGTGGATGCTCATGCTCGCGCGCGTCGATGGGAAATCCCCTGCCGAGTATCTCACTGAAAGCGCAAGGCAAAGGATTCGGGAGAAGGTCCGCCTTCATTTAAAACCGACCTTTTATCCGACTCCTGGGGAGACATTTAATCTTCTTTTTTCCTAAAAAACTCATCAAACTTGATTCCGAGAAAACATATGAAAATTAAAAAAATTGAGGCTTATCAAATCTATGACTCCCGAGGAAATCCAACCGTGGAGTGCGAAGTCACTTTGGAAAATGGAATGACCGGATACGGGATCGTCCCCTCAGGAGCATCGACCGGTCAATATGAAGCACTGGAGATGCGCGATGGGGAAAAGAAAAAGTTTCGTGGAAAATCGGTCTTTCGGGCGATTGGAAATATTCAAGGCGAAATCCAAAAAAGTTTGATCGGTCAGGAGATTGAAGATCAGGAGGCGATTGATCGCCGAATGATTGAACTTGATGGAACTCCGAATAAGTCACGCCTGGGTGCCAATGCCATTTTGGGGGTTTCGATGGGAGTCGCGCAAGCTCGGGCCGCCGCAATGCAAAAGCCGCTCTTTCGTGCCCTAGGTAACGGAACACTTCTTCCTTTGCCTGAGATTCAGCTTATCGGCGGAGGAGCCCATGCCAACTGGAGAACCGACATTCAGGATTTTTTAATCATCGCCACGGGAGCCAAGACCTACGAAGAGACCTTGGAAATGACCTTCAATGTCTATCATGCTGCAGCCGATCTTTTCAAGGCGGAGAATAAATATTATGGGGTGGCTGACGAAGGGGGTTTTTGGCCTGAGTTCGATTCCAATGAAGCTGTTTTTAAACGGGTCGTCGAAGCGATCGAAAAAGCGGGCTACATCCCCGGCAAAGAGGTCGCCATCTCGCTCGATATCGCTGCCAGTGATCTTTATGACGAAAAGAGCGGACGCTACGAATTTCGTTTGGAGAAACGATCCTTTAGCTCAGAAGAGTTTTGCGATCTGATGATTGATTGGTGTACCAAATATCCCGTGATTTCGGTCGAAGATCCGATGGCCGATACCGATATTCAGGGATGGAAACGCTTCACCTCCAAAATGGGAAAGAAGCTGCAAATCATCGGCGATGATCTCTTCACGACCAATATCGGACGGATTCAGCACGGGATCGATGAAAAACTTGCCAACGCCGTTTTAATCAAGCTCAATCAAATTGGAACCGTGACCGAGACCCTTCAAGCGATTGAAATGACTAAAAAGGCCGGATGGCTTCCGGTCGTTTCCGCGCGATCCGGAGAAACCGAAGATGCCTTTATTGCACATCTCGCCACGGGAACAAATGCCGGACAACTCAAAGTCGGTTCCTTCACCCGCAGCGAGCGGATGGTCAAATGGAATGAGGTTTTGAGAATTCAACGTCACCTCGGAAATGAAGCGAAATTTCTAGGGGCGGGAATTTATAGGACCCTCTTTTGATCTTACTGGGGGTTTCTTTTTTTCGGCGTATTAAATCATCCCAGAGGGCTTTGTAGACTCTTTATCCTTAAGTTAACGCATATGCGCATATGCGGGACGGAGATGTGGCAAATTTTGGGTTTATCCTTATTCTGCAGGGGATTTCCTCTCTGCTTCAATTTTTCTTATGGAAGGATCCGGAAAAGTCACCCCATGGCGCTGCCGTAGGTCAGGAATAGAATGGCGACGATAAGAAGTCCGATTCCTCCATAAATGACTTTCTTTGTTTTAAAGGCACAGTGAGACCATTCTTTGAGGAGAATCCCGAGAACTTTACTGAAAAGAACGAGCATGATCATGTGAAAGGCCCAGCTGATAAATTCATAATTTTTCATTCGTGAATGGCCGAGGTTGTAAAAGAAAAATTGGCTATACCAAAGAAGTCCCGTGGCAAAGCCGAAGAAGAGATTGAGACTTTGGCGGGAGAGATCTGGCCGGGAAAAACGAAAGAGTTCCGAAAACGTCCCGTGCTTTCGATGGAGATAGAGCGAGTAGGCGGCGGCACTGACGAAGGCTCCGGTGTTGGTGAAGATATAAATGATGTTCCCTCCATATTGACCTGCACCATGATCCTGAGCGATCAACGTGAGCGGTTTGGCATAGTCCATGGCAAGTCCATAAACTGCGGAGCAAAAGCCCGCGATGATGGAGAGAAGAAGGCCTTTGGCCGCACTGGGTGCCATTTCGGGGGAGATTATTTGGGAATCCCTCTCTTTCATAAAGCCCGCAATTCCGCAGGCGGAGATCCCCAAAACGCCGGCAACGATCCCAAAAATAATCCAGTGGAATCCGGCTTTTTCAAAGAGTGTCGGGAAGGTTCCGTGGACAAGCGGGGGAATCAGGGTGCCCAAAACGGCGGAGAGACCGACGGCGATCGCGTAGGTCAGGGAATAACCGATGTAACGGATGGCGATGGCAAAGGTGGTCCCTCCAATGCCGTAGATCGCTCCCATGAGAAAAGTTCCCCACATGATGGAACGGGGGGCTTCACTGAGAACAGCCCGAATTTCTGGGATCGTGAAAAGAGCAACGACGATCGGAATGAGAAACCAACAGAAAAAGGCCTGAACAATCCAGAATGTCTGCCATGACCAGCCTAAAATCTTTTTTTGAGGGGTATAACAGACGGAGGCACAAAGGGCTCCTGCGGCGTGGAAGAGAAGAGCAAAGAGGAGTGATTGAGTCATAATTTTTTAAAAGGAACAGTTCTTTTATAATAAATGTTATTACAAATAATATATTAGTCAAATCATTCTCATCGCTTGTTTTTCCTTTTACGATAGGAACGGGGGGAATGACCAAATTGATGTTTGAATTCGGTCGCAAAATATTGGCTGGTGGAAAAACCGAGTTTGAAAGCGATCTCAGTGATGGGAGTGGACGGGTTCTGAGAGAGCTCCTCCGCGGCATGACGGAGCCTGCATCGTTTGAGAAAATTCATCGGACTGGAATTGGTGAGTTGATTGCAAAAGTCGACAAAGGAGGTCGACCCCATTCCGCATTGTTTCGCCATTGCGGAAAGGGTCCAGGGCTCGGTGCACGAAGAGGGATTGCTTTCGAGATCCTTGAGAAAAAGATCGACGGTGCGAAGGCGAGTGGAGAGCTCGGGGTTTCGCTTAGGCTTTTGTTGACGCAGGGACCCGAGGGTTTCGAGGAGAAGTTGGTTCACAGCGAGACCGACATGCGAAAGTCGCTCTTCCGGAAGTGGATGTTGGACGTGGTGGGATAGGGACTGGAAGGTGCGGATCATTTCCCTACTGGCGGGCCAGATCGAGGATTCATTTTCCCGCAGCATGCCGGTTAATTCCTGGAGATCATTTTTTTGGAGTTGAATCCACGGGGGCCAGTTCCAGTGATCATTGGGGCGGCGAACACTCACATCGAGGATAAACCAGTGAAGCCGTCCTGATCCGACTTGGGGATAGCCATGGCTGTGCTTCTGCCAGGGGCGGGTTACGGTGAAGTGACCGGCTTTGAGAATTGTTTTTTTGCCATCGAGAAAGCAGGGCATTTCTCCCTTTTCGAGGAGGATGATCTCGATTCCCTCATTGCGGTGAAGTTCGAGTCCCCAGTTTTGTTTTCCCACAGAATTCCAAAAACCGAGGCTGCAGAGTCCGGGGAGTGCCTCCGGGGGAATAAGGGTTCCTGGGTAGTAGCCGGAGCTGATGGCATTGAGGAGGAATCGCCCCTCCTGCATCGCTTTTTTTTGCGGAAGGCAGCTGTCAATTTTATATTGATTTTGTCCCTCCGTGTAAATGGGTTGGGAAGGAGGAGATAAAAAGAAATGTTCGTTTTTCACCGTTGAACGCATTTGAAAGACTTTGATCGTTCTTTGTGCGATAGTCAACCTAACTTCAATTTTAAACGGAAGCAAAAAAACAATCGATACTCACACTCATGGATCAAAAAAAGGATTTAATCATGCAACTCCAAGATAAAATTATATTTCTTACCGGTGGATCAACAGGAATCGGACTCGATTGTGCCAAAGCATATGTTCGCGAAGGGGCGACCGTGGTTTTGGTGGCGCGCGATGGCGAGGAGGCGAGTCGACAGGCGGCGCTTTTGGGGGATCGGCATCTGGGATTTGAATGTGATGTTTCCAACGACGAGGAGGTGAGGATTGCAATCAAGCGAGTTTTGGATCGTTATGGGAAACTAGATGTCATTCACAATAATGCGGGGATTGCCTCCCCCAGCAAACCGCTTCATGAGACCTCCGATCAGGAGTGGGATGCGTTGATGAACATTAATTTGAAGAGTGTTCTACATACGACGCGTCACGGATTTGAGGCACTGAAAACGAGTCGAGGTACGATTTTGAATACCTCGAGCCTGGTTGGGGTGATCGGTCAGGAGATTCATGCCGCCTATACCGCGACGAAGGGAGGCATGAATACGCTGACCAAATCGATGGCGCTCGATTACGCGAAATATGGGATCCGTGTCAACGCAATCTGTCCGGCAGGAACGTGGACCCCGATGCTCCGAAAGTGGGCGGGAGAGCAACCGGATCCACAGGGAATCAATCGCTACCTGGATGAGATCCATCCCCTCGGCTATTGTCCGGAGGGGGATGTCATTGCGGATGCTTCCGTTTTTTTGATTTCCGATCAGGCCCGTTTTGTCACCGGACATATCATGCACGTCAGCGGCGGGGCTGAAATCGGCTACCGTCGAACTTCTTAATAAAACATTCAACCATTGATTACTCACGTTCATTTTAACCCTTAAGGATATCACTATGATTACCAAAATTACGACTCACGACGTTCGCTACCCCATTGGTTCAGGTCACGGGAGCGATGCTATTCACAAAGACCCGATCTATTCCTATGCGGTGACCCAGCTTCATGATGATCGGGGTCGTGTCGGGACCGGTCTTGCCTTTACCCTTGGAGAGGGAAATGATCTCGTTTGCCGTGCGGCTGCCTTTTACGCGGAACGCCTCAAGGGAAAAAGCATCCATGAAATCATGGCCGATTTTGGACGCATCCAGAGGGAGATGGCGGACGAGCAACAGTTTCGTTGGCTGGGGCCGCACAAGGGGATCGTCCATTTGGCGCTTGCTTCAGTGACGAATGCCTGTTGGGATTTATGGGCGAAATCGGAAGGAGTTCCCCTGTGGAAGCATCTCCTTTCCCTTTCTTCGGAACAAGTGGTTTCAACCCTGGATCTCTCTTATTTGGAAGATGAACTGACGAGAGGGGATGCCCTTCAGATTTTGGATCAGGCGTCAAAGACAAGGAAATCGCGGGAGGGAATTCTCCAGTCGGGATACCCGGGCTATGATACTTCCGTCGGATGGTTTAATTACGAGGATCAGCAGGTTCGTGAGAACTGTCGAAAGGCGATGGATGCCGGTTTTACAGCGATGAAATTAAAAGTCGGATCACGTGATCCTGAGCGGGATATTCGCCGAGCCCATCTTGTTCGTGAGACGGCGGGGGATCAGGCGACGGTGATGTTGGATGCGAATCAACAATGGACCCTTCCCCAAGCGATTGAAATTTGCGGAAAACTTGCTGCGATTCGTCCGTTTTGGATTGAGGAGCCGACGCATCCCGATGATGTGACGGCGCATAAAACATTAGCGGAAAAAATTGCTCCGATAAAGCTGGCTCTCGGTGAACACGTTCCTAATCGGATCATCTTCAAAAACTATCTTCAATCGAAGAGTGCGGGATTTATTCAGGTCGATGCCGTTCGGGTGGCGGGGGTCAGTGAGTTTTTAGCGGTCAGTTTGCTTTCCAAAAAATATGGAATTCCTGTCGTTCCCCATGTCGGGGATATGGGGCAGCTTCATCAGCATCTAGTTCTTTTCAATCATATCGGCATCGAGCATCCGGCCCTCTTTCTGGAGCATATTCCGCATCTTCGAGAGCACTTTGTCCATCCGGTCCAGGTGACGGGAGGGGTCTATCAAACACCCCAGGAAGCGGGATCGAGCTGCGATCTGAAAATTTAGACTAATTATGGATTTGGATTTTCGACAGGGAAGCAGGAAATTTTTTATTTTCTCTAATATCCCTTTTAACCCATTTCTTGCATTGGGAATGGATATACCTCACAAACGATATCACCAAAATGGTGATAAAAACTGGAGGGGCACAGGCTCTGTGCCTCATCGGACGGGGAAAAGGCTCGTAAAACGAGAAGATCTCTCCGCTGGAAGCGGAAATAATTTTGGTACGGAGGGAGGAGGGGGTACAACTGCAGCCCCGACCTGTCGGGGCTGCCCCTCCAGTTC
>CAMCSM010000017.1 GCA_945877805.1 Methylacidiphilum caldifontis
CGTTTTTTTCATAAGAGAACAGTGATTCAATTTTTAGAAAGGAATGGGAAAAATTATTTCGCTTTCTCTTTTTTCGAGGAAGAGGGCTTAAGGGGTTGGGTCACCGTTGTTTTCTCTTTTTCGCCGGGACTTGGAGTTGGAACATCAGGGGAACCACACTCATCAGAAAATAAAGGGGCAAGGGAGAGGAGAAATACCCCTAGAATGGTATGTGTGACTTTTTTCATATTGCGGCACTTTCTAGACTAGGGGGGGGGGGCGTCAACTGGAAAAGAAAATAAATACTGTAACGTTTCTGCAACGGCCTATGACAGAGTGGCAAAATTGCCCAATAGCCTGATCGCTTGAATGCATTTAAACCAGCTTTTGCCCAAATCCATCGATGAAGGAGGCCCTGTAATCCTCACTTGATTGCTGGGTCTAACCATGTAAAATGAATCATGCCTGAAATCTCTCGTTTTTTTAGCATTATTATTCGAATGTATCCTGAACCTTCAAAAGGACATCATTCCCCTCATTTTCATGCCTACTATCAAGAGTTTTCAGCCGTTATAGGAATTAATCCCATTGGACTGATCGCAGGATATCTCCCTCAGCGCCAACTCCGACTTGTTGAGGCGTGGGGAGAGCTCCACCAAATAGAACTACAAAACGACTGGGAAAAATTACTTGAAGGCAAAGCCCCAATTCCTATTAAACCATTGGAATAAAAATATGATTCATCCTATTTATAAAATTAGAAAATGTGAGGTCGTTCCCCCTTACTCACTTCAACTCCTCTTTGATGATGGAGTCAATAGGATCGTTGATTTGGAAAATATTTTAGAAGGAGAAATTTTCGGCAAATTAAAAGATCCCTTTATCTTTTCTCAAGTTGTTATTGATCCTGAGATTGGGACTGTCGTTTGGCCGAATGGAGCTGACTTTGATCCTGCCATTTTGCATGATTGGTCAAACCATTCAGAGTCATTTATCGCTGCTGCGAAAAAATGGAAAATTTTGGGTACTCCTCCTGCTCCCTCCCTGATCCTTCCCTCATGAAAAATCCAATAATCTTAGGGAAATAGGAGTTAACCGCCAAGAGTGAGGCATCCTGCCGACGCCAAGGCTAACACCTTCGTCCCGCACTGAGGGACTATGGCGTTCTCGATGGCGGACAATTGCAGAAAAAGGCAAAGTTTTTAAACCGCTGATTAACACTGATCTTCGCTGATTGAATGCTTTTAAAAACGAGGAAGATTCGTCTGGCGGCCAGAACGAATCCAAACCCATGAGATACATCACTCTCTAAAACGAGTTTTAAGAGATGATTTATCTCTTGGGTTGAATTCCGATCGAGATCGGAATTTGTACTGTTTTGGGGCTCCCCATGAGTGAGGATAAGTGAAGATAAGTGGTTAAAAACTGAATTTTAAACTCTGCGACCCTCTGTGTCCTCTGTGGTGAAAATTGCCTTTAAGGTTTGGCGATACTAATGCTCTTCGTCCTTAAAGACGGAACGGAACAATGACAATTCTTCGATCCAATTCGGCAAATAATCTCTTGCTCCCTCGACAATTTTCAAACTCCAGCCCGGATGAGCTTGAATCCATCGCTGCCAATCGGCTTGGAGTGAGGGCTGAAAGTATTCCCCCATCAAGATCACTCCCCGGGCCGGAAACGGTTTCGCAGGATCAGGAATTGCCATTGGGTTCAGCCAGATTCCCTCTTCCACGCCCTGCCAATTCCCCTCCCCGATACAAATCGTTTTTTTTCCTCCCCTTCCGACCACCCAATTTTTCCCGGAGGCTCGGAGTTGATGTCCCCATTTATCACCGAGCACCGATTTCTGCGGCTGAGCTAAGAAAATCCTCTCCCCTTTTCCCTGAATTTCAGCGATTCCTTGGCCTTGATTTTTAATGATCGATGATTGAGAAAAACCAAATAAAAGAATGATTGAAATCATCCCCAAAGTGAGCCCCAGCGATATTAAAATTTTAGATTTTGAAAACCACTCGCGCCAATGACTCTCCTCTCGCGTTAAGGCGTAAAGGAACCCTCCTATTGGAATCAACCACAGGGTCCATTCCTCAGCCACGGAGCTAAAGAAAGCATTCAGTCCAAAGCAGAGCCAAACCGCTCCCGCGACTCGAACTCTTCCCTCTTGAGTCAGGAGGAGAATCAATCCCAATACCCAACTCAAAAAATAGAGAAAACGTCCTGCCCACGAAAAAGAGACGAGCCAAGTCAAATGACTGTTCACCAAATGACGATAGTTCTCTCCCCGCCCAATCGGTTGATAGTACTGATGAAAGGCCTCCGCAGGATTCTCCCAGCCTTGCGGGGCATCAATCATCATTCGGGGAGCCTCTTTCCAGATCACCCACCGATTTTGGACCGAGGCATCTCCTTGCACTGCTTTGATAAATCGTCCCCCGGAAAGCGATAAGAGCAAAGCGATCGCCCCGATGACAGAGATCATCGCCACCCAACGCCGTTGACCTCTTGGGACTCCATGAGTTGCCCCCAAATAAAATAACGCAATCGCCGTTGAAACGATTCCTCCACGCGAGGCAGTTCCCATTAAGGCGACTCCTGTGAGGAGATTCAAGCCAAGGAGCGTTTGAAATCCGATTTTTGATTTATTCCAAAAGGCCCACGAGAGGACTATTAAACAGCCGAGCAAAGTTGCGGTTTCATTCGGGTTTCCATAGAGCCAGGCAACTCTCATCGGGTTACCTCCATAAATTTCGGATTGATTCTGTGGGGAGAGGAACTCGAAGCCGTTCAGGAATCTCCTCTTGATCCTCCATTACACATTGATTAAGCAGATCCCCATAGTAAGGGGGATTCCAAAAACCGTTATAGCGATCCTCCCGCTCCTCCATGGCAATCGCATAGCGGAAAAACTCAAATCCGAGTTTAATATTACGAGGATCAACGGAATGACCGACTTTCGGCAAGGCCTTAAAAAGAATCGAATAGCCCATCTCTCGAGATTTTTGATAAAATCGAATCGCTGCTTTATACCCCCATTCCAACTCACCGGTTGTGATCAACCAAAAGGGGCTCTTTCCCTTCTCCGTCGGCTCATCAAAACTAGAGTTAATATCGGCATGAACCGCCAAAAACCGCTCCGGAGCCTCTAATCCCATTCGATGAGCCCACTGCCCCCCGCGAGAACTTCCTGAAAGCAAGTACGGTGTTCTCGGAAGTTTCTGCTTCATTGAAAAAATACCAATGGCTTTAAAGACCGTACGACTTAACCCCTCAAAACGCTCGTTCTGGGCCTTTCGCTCCTCCTTTTGCATCTCATCTTCACTTTTATCAATTCGATAAACCGTTGTCGTCGTTCCTGTGATAATCGCCAGTTGTTGTTCATCGGCAAATGGAACTATCCAGGCGCCCATTCCCTCTCCGTTCAAAAGTTTTCTGAGATCCTCCGCCTTTGAAAGGTGGGTAAATAAAATCCAAACTCGTTTCACTGGGAGCGCTTCACCGTTCGGTCCTTGGGGAAGCCTCAGAAAGAAATGCATTTCAGGCAAGGCAGGGTCATCGGTCCTTAGTTTTTGCTCCTCGACGATTTGACCCCGTGCAACCGTTGCCAAAGCAAGGAAACAGAGGAGGAGGGAAACCAAGAGCAGAGAATATTGGAAGAATCTCCGCTTTGAAATGTATCGTTGTCTTTCCATTGTTCTTTTTGGGTGAGGGAATCGATATTGGACTCCTTACTCGAGTTCTCTAACAGATCTTTAAAAAAATGTCGAACGAACGATTCCAAACCCTCATGCCTGGCATGATCTGTTTGACTTAAACTCACCCAGCACCAACGATTTTCTAGCTGTCGGCCTTTTTGAAAGTACAGCAGACTCGCTCCATATCGAGCTCCATCGTATTCACCGCAAGCAATCACACCAGGTGGCATTCCTTGAATCGGTTCCTCCCACCACCCCGCTGAATAGGCACAAAAACCGCCCACTAATTTTGGGTATTTTGCGACAAAGCGACTGACAAAATGGGCTCCTCCTGAAAGCCCAAAGAGATAAATCGGTTTTCCTTCTCCTCCCCCCTTTTGAATCGCTTGCAATAAATAACGACCCGAAACCCCTTCCGCTTCGTAATAGCCTCGATTCGCTTGAAGCTCCTCGGGATCGGATACCAGATGAACCCCCACCAAAAGAAGCGACTCCTGCTCCGCAAAATCTCTCCAGCCCTTTTTCTGAATCCATTCTCCTCCATTCCCATTGTCTCCGGGAGATAAAACCAATACTCCCCTGATTTTCTCTGTGGGAGGTTTTACATAAAAGTCGGCTTTTAAGATTCCTGCTTGTGGTTCAAAAGGAATTTTTAAATCCTCAGCAGGGAGAAACAGAATCCAAGCAAGAACTCCAAAGACCCCAATCATGTTACGAAAAAAGATCTTTCTGCACATTTCAGAAATTAATGACTCATGAGTATTCGATTCACAAGATAAATTTTTCTTAGCTAATCGTCTCTTGAATTTTTTGATAAAGTTTTTGAATTGTAAACGGCTTTGTTAAAATCGGAAGTCCTTTGGTATCCTCATTCGTATAACCGGAAACACAAAGAATCTTCTGTTCATGATTTAATTGCTGAACACGGGAGATAAACTCCATCCCGCTAATTTTAGGCATCATTAAATCTGTTAAAATGAGCGAGTATTCGTGCGGTGATTTCTGGTACTTACTCCACGCAATCTCTCCATCTTCTGCAACGATCACTTGGTACCCCTTGATCTCTAAATTTCTTTTTACCAAGGTGCGAATCACCACATCATCTTCAGCGTATAAAATCTTGTGCCTTTTTTCTAAATATTGTTCAGTGGAGACCTCTTTAGGCTGTTCCTCGGCAATCTCCGTCCAAATCGGAAAAGCAATTTTAAAAGTCGTTCCTTGATGGACCACGGAATGAATTTGAACAGTTGCTTTGGATTGCTGTAAAATCCCGTAAACGGAGGCGAGCCCCAAGCCAGTGCCGCGACCAATTTCTTTCGTCGTAAAAAAGGGATCAAAAACTTTCGCCTTAGTCTCCTCGCTCATCCCACAGCCGTTATCGGAGACCTCAAGGATCACCTCTTGAAGTGTGAGATCACAATAAGTCTTAATGACTAATCGAGGTAAAAAATCGGGCCGCTCTTGATCTTTAATCTCCTTTAAAAGTGCATCCCGTGCATTGACGACTAAATTCAAAAGAACCTGCTCAAGTTGAGATCGATCGACAAAAATAGGGGCCAACGGATTCGCTAATTGGCAATCGAGTTGAATGGAAGCCAACGGAAAGTCACTCGTTCTCAATGCCCCCACAAGAACTGAACTCATTCCTTGGATAATTTCATTCAATAAGGTCGACCTCATCTCCACCAGCTGTTTTCGTCCGACCGCAAGAAGTTTATGAGTCAAGATCGCCGCTCGCTGACCGGCTTGTCGAATATCAGTGAATGTTTCTTTAATCTCTTTTATCTCATTCTCTTTGAGCGGCTGATTGGCTGTGATATTTTCCAGAATCATCGAGCCGGTATCCGCTAAACCGACCACGACCGTCAGCAGGTTATTAAAATCATGAGCAATTCCCCCAGCAAGAACACCGATTGATTCTAAACGTTGAACCTGACGTAGTTTCTCTTCCGATTTCACTCTCTGAGTCACATCTTGAGCAAGCCCAACGACCCCAATAATATTTTTTGTTAAAGGATCTTTAAAAGGAGTCTTTTTGATTTCGAACCATTGCCCGGGATGAAGTTCCACGGTTCGATTCAGTTCTGAAATCTCTCCCTTAATCAAAAGCTGGTTATCGGCAATAAAGTTTTTTGAAATTGTCGGCTCAAAAAAACAGCCCAAAGATTTTCCCGCTACCTCTTCCTGCTTGCTCGCCCCTAAAAATTGCAAATGACTCTTATTATTAAGAAGATAGTGATTATTTTCATCCAAGAGAAAAACCTGATCTTGAATTGCATTGATCACAGTGCTTAACAAATGTTTTTCTTTAAATAACTGATCTCGCAAACGATTTCGGATCGAAAGATCAATTAAAATAAAAATTGAACAATTTTCTGCGTACGGAATGACATTGATTTGCGCAGGGAAAACGCTCGAATCTTTGCGATTCACTAAAGCCTCAAAAATAAGAGCCTGATTGTAATTTCTAATTGGAACTCCTAAAAACTGCAAATAATCTTGAACATTCCCTCCGATCGACTCTTTTGAGTCGTAGCCCAAAAGAAGAGAGGCCGTCGGATTGATCTCCTGAATCATTCCCTCCCAGGTGAGAAAGATTAAGGGAAAATCAGACAAAAAACGATCAAAAACAACCTTTGTGACGGCGTTTAAATCAGAGGAATATTCAGGATCAGGATTCATGATATCAAAGACTCTATCCGGTCGTCCCAAGACCACTGGCGATCGCATTAATCGAAAGTAAGATCTGCGGGAGCAACCGCCGTGTTGCCTCCTCATCTTGATCCAAAGAGGCAGCTCTCCAACGACCCAGCAGGTTCATTTGCTGATAATGAAGAAGCCTTAAGGCATCCGCTCTTAATTTCAAAGTCTTTGCCATTCGAGGGCGGCGTGCGGCAAAAGTTTTTCCGAAAACTTTTTCTAACATGACTTGAGTCCTTTGATACTCTTCCGTAATCGTTTTCATAAAAATACGACGTACTTTTTCCTCTTTAACAAGCTCGGAGTAAGCAGTCATAATCTCAAGATCAGCACTATAAATACTCGTTTCAACATTCGTCAAAAGATAATTTAAAAAAGCCCAATTTCGAACATTCCCGACCAGATTATTAAATTCCTCGGGATGATGATCATGAAGCTCTTGGAGAGCCGATCCCACTCCATACCAGCCAGGAACATAAAATCGGGCTTGGTTCCAGCTAAAGACCCACGGAATAGCCCGTAAATCCCCTAAGGTTCTTGACCCTGTTCTCCGTGAAGGACGTGAACCAATACTGCTGTTCTCAAGTGCATCAATCGGCGTCGCTTGACCATAAAAGGTCATAAATCCATCCATCTCTAACAGATCACGAAAAGCCTTTCGACTCTTCAAACAGAGTCGGTTCAAGGTCTTATCCATTCCATAGCTTCTTGCTTTGGTAAATCGATGACGGACTGTTTGCGCCGTTGCCCCTGCGGTGAGGAGCTCTAAGTTATGAGTCGCCGTAATCAAATTTGCATATTTTTGAGCGACCGTCTCCCCTTGTTCCGTCACCCGAAAATCTCCCTCAATCGAATTTTTAGGAAGTGACTCTAAAAACCAATGCGTTGGACCGGCCCCACGACTAATCGTCCCCCCACGTCCGTGAAAGAAACGAATGTTTACTTTCGCTTTTCGTCCCGCTTGCGTGAGCAACTCCTGAGCCCGATGCAGTTCCCATTGCGCCGCTAAAATACCGCTTTCTTTATTGCTATCGCTATAGCCAATCATGATCTGTTGACTCGGCAGCGGACGTGTTCTTCCTGAAGATTGATTGTCCTTCAATAACTGCGACTTTAAACTCCTCAAGACCACTGGATGAACCAGGTAGCGCTTCACAATCTCTTCGCTCGCACGTAAATCATCAACCGTTTCAAAAAGCGGAACTACCGGCAATTTGCAGAGCAATCCCTCTTCCGTATGTTCCGTTAATCCTGCCTCACGAGCCAAGACATAAACCACAAGCAGATCCGAAAGTCGTCGCGTCATACTCACGATCAAGGCCCCGATTCCTTCCTGACCATGCAACTTAATTTGTTCAAAGAGCACTCGGTAACAACTCAAGACCGCATCCGCCTCTTTACCAATCGAACCCTCACCATGGGTGAAAGGACGAGGAGATTTGAGCTCTTCATTCAGAAACTTAACTCGCTTCGCCTCAGGCCATGTTAAAAAAGCTTTTCCATTCAGCCCCGAAGCCTCCATCAATTGACTTAAGGCAAGATCATGAAATTGACTGTTTTGTCGAATATCGAGCTGAGCGGAATGAAAGCCAAAGACCTCTAAAAGCCTTAAAACCGGACGCACATCCGATTCCGCCACTCGTTCTGCCCCTACGTCGACCAAAGAGCGATAAAGAGCTCGAAGATCGTTACTCATTTGTTCCGGATAAGAATAAGAACCCTCCCGTTCGAGAATCTCAATTCGATTTCCACTGACTCGCTCCAGTGGAAGCTTTGATTGAATCAAAAGGGCAAACTGTCTCCACGGCTCTTCAGGATAGACCCCTAACAAACGTCCCCCGCGTTCTCCAATCTCCTCCGCCATTCTTGAAATAACCGCCGTCATCTCTAAAGAGGGCTTTTGAACAAAATGCGAGAGACTAAGGCGTTCGATCACCGTATTCATCTGTTGATGAAGCACATAAAGTGCATTTAAACGAAGTTCCTTAAAGGTCTCTCGGGTCACCTCTGCGGTCACAAACGGATGGCCATCTCGATCACCACCCACCCAAGTCCCAAATTGGATCATCGGCAGATTTTTCCAGTCTTTAAAACAGTCGACAGAATATCCAGCTTTTTCCCAAGCTTGGATCAGCCGAAGATCTAACATCGGTAATACCTTGGGAAAAACGTTCTTTAAATAGTGAACCACATTTCGGCGCTCTTCAGAAATCTCCGGTTTACGAACCAAGATCTCCCCTGTTCTCCAAAGTCGCTCCAATGCCGATTTAACCTCTTCTTTGATCTGCTCCTGCTCAAAAGGGGTCCACATCGAATTCTCTCGCTTCACCAAGAGCTGATAAATCGCCCGGTGCTGCTCGAGAACTGAGGAACGTTTCGCCTCCGTAGGATGCGCCGTTAAAACGGTCTCAACCCTTACATTCGATAATACCGAAAGAATTTGCTCCTCCGTCACTTTCCCTTCTTTAGAACGACGAAGTTCATAGCCCCATAACCCCGGCTCCTCAAATAACCCCAAAGTCGATTCCCGTAAGCGGCGTGTCTGAGCAGAGGCATTTTCCTCCACCATGTTCAGCAATTGAAAAGCCATCGAGTAAATCTGCCCCACTCGTTCTGGAAAGCGAGTGACGGATGAGGGATCTAACTCCGACTTCCAGGGAAGATAACGAGCGAGATGCTTCTCCCCGCACTCTGTTAAAACCTCTTCCAAACAATCTAAAAGAAAAAATAAATCGCGATCTACTTTGCTAAAGCCTAATCCCAAAAAATCAGGATTTATTTTTGATTTTATTTCACTCATGATTTCTCCAGTTATGGTTTTCTGACACTATCGATCCCGTTATCCTTGACCAACAAATAATCTTACAAAAAACTGTGCCATGATCACTTTAATTAATAGAGCCATCGGAAATAAAGTCGCATAAGCAACCGCGATCGGCCCTCGATCCATCTTTTGCGAGGCAAAAGCTAACGCCGCAGGCTGCGTATGAAGCCCGCAACAGGAACCGACCCACATCTCGGGCGAGCGGAACCCAAATCGCCTTAAAACAAAACAAAGCACCGAATGGGCAACGATCGTGATCGTCACGACCGGAAGGAGAAAGGAAATTCCATTCGTTTTCACCACTTCAATAAATCCTCCCCCCGCTTGAACGCCAATACTGGCTAAAAAAAAGAGAATCCCGAGCTGCCGTAACGCCATATTATTCGATTGAGGAATTAACCAAATCACTTTACCAAATCGCCCCCAAGCACCAAGCATCAGCCCCATCATCAAACAGCCCCCCGTCGTCCCTAATTTAAAGCTTCCCTCGATTCCGATTACAGAAAACGGAATCATCCCCACGAGTACCCCTAAAACAATCCCCAAGCCGAAGCTCGCATAGCCACTCTCAGAAAGGCTGTTCATCGAATTTCCAAATAACTTTCGAGTCTCTTTTTCGGTTTCCTTTAAGGAGATGACACGGATTCGATCCCCTAATTGAAGTTTCGTCTCGGGAGTGACCTCAAGATCGATATCTCCACGTCTCAACCGAGTAATAATCGCCCCATAAACTTCTAGTTTCAATTCACGAATCGGAATCTCAACCACTTGCGAATTCGAAACGTGATACCGATGAACCTCAAATCCCTCCATCTCGGAGGTGAGATCAATATCGCTGATTTTACCAACGGCATCCGCCAATGCCGCAATATGAGCCGGGGTTCCCACAGCAATAAAATAAGAGCCAACATCCAAAGGCAAATCCGGTTGCGTCATCAGCAGCATCTTTCCACTCATCGACTGATATCGAGTCACCTTAATCGAATAGTTTTTTTCCATGATTTCTGCCGTCCATTCCGGAAATCCGTTCGGAAGATTGAGGATTTGCAATGTTTTCGCCGGATAAATAAAGTTGGGCTGTTTTCCGGATATCGATTTCCCTTTTCTCCATCGCATTAAAAGCTCCAAAAAAACAAGTAACGTGACCACCGAAATTGGATAGGCGATCCCAAATCCCTGCACTAACAGTTGCGTTTTCGTTCCCTCCCCTAGCTCCCGGAGGGTCTCGGTCGCAGCCGCTAAGGCCGGAGTGGAGGTCAGTGACCCACAAAAAACTCCTGCCCAGATCATCCGATCAAATTTAAAAAAATAGGAAAAAGACCAACAGACCGCAAAAGCGGCACTCAGCCCGACCACTAATGCGAAAATTGACTTTAAACCGCTCGATTTAAAATTCTGGAAAAAACCAGGACCAGACTCCAAACCAACACAATAGACAAAGAGCGCAAGTCCTAACCCAGAAATAATCGGAGGAAACTCAAACCGTGAATCCCACGCCCCAAATGCTAACCCCACAAATAATACCGCAGAGACTCCTAATCGAAAACGCCCTCCCCAATGGATATCCCCCAACGCATAGCCCAACGCAATAATCAAAAATAATCGCGCTAAAAGATTGTCGAGGAGAAATACCCGTGTCCAATCGAAAAGTTCAATGATAGTCATGAAAATCATAAGGGATGGTTCTTAATTAAAATTCGACCGCCTGATCTTCCCTTCACGACTTCAACGAAATTCTCGCCCATGGCAGCTTTCCAAAACTCTCGATCTTTCTCATGAATAATCAAAAGCAGATTCTGTTCCGATTTCCAACGAGCAATTAAATCATTCAACTCCCAATAGTGCCCACGCCCTAATCCATAACGGCGAGTCGCAAATTCTGCCTCAGCATTGGCTCTGACAAAATCAATTCGCTCATCCAAATAATAAAAAAGACTTGAGGCCAACGGAGCCGACCCATCCACCACAACCGAGGAATGAGGGATCGAGGGAACGACCTTCGCCATTTTCTTCAATGAAAAGGAGTCTGAAAGAATTTTTACCCCTTGGGAGGCCCCCCATAATGGACCAAACATCGCAATCATAAAGGGCAGCACAATAAAAGTTTTACCCCCTTTACGCATCAGAAAAAGACCCACAAAACCCCCTCCCAATAAGGTTCCACCAGCGAGAAAAAAGAGCGGTCGAATCTCAATGGGAAGTTGAAAAAAGATTGAAAAAAGATGATCGGTGGCATCGGAGCGAAAAACAGCTTGGTTACTCCCCTTCCAAATACCCCCTAAAATAAGAAGAAAAAAACCTAAACCTAAAAAATACCAAAATGGAAAGGCCAACCAACCGGATCGACTCCTCGAGTGAATTCCGAGGACCCCCAAAATCGAGACCGCAAACCAAGAGGACATCGTATAATAATCTTGTCGGGCAGAAAAAAGTGTCGTCACCAAAACCACCACGGGAAGCAGTAAAAGTAGTTTTCTCAACTCTCTTTGCTCAACAAGATCCTCGGTCAGATCAAAACTCTTGAGCGCATGGGGAATTAATAAGATAACTGGAAAAAGAAGAAAGAGATGTTGGAATAAAAAATGAATCAGGGAAACCCGAGAGTAAGTCAGCGGATAACGGAAATCAAGGCTATGCCCCATCTGCTCATTCCAAAGATTATCCCAAATAAAACCAGGGTATTTCGACTCAACAACGCAATACCACGGAACGGTTATTGCACAAAATAAAATCAAATTTCTCCCCTTCCAAAATCCTCGCCAACGCTCCCGTTGAAAAAGATCAACTCCTCGTGCAAGAGCAAAAACAGTAAGAGGCCAAAAGAGCCCATGAAATCCCTTGGCAAAGGAGCCCAGCCCCATCATTCCCCAAGTCACGGTCCACCACCATTCACAGCAAGACAAAGAGTTCGACTTCAAAGCCTTGATCGCAGCCCAAAAACTCAAAGCAATAAAAAGGGAAAGCCAAATCTCGGGCATCACCATCCGCCCAAAAATAAAGAGCCCAAAACTCAATCCTAACAATACCATCGCCGCAACTCCTCGATCTGAATCCATGACCTCCACAGCGATCCCGTAAGTCGTCAACAGGAGCCCCAATAGCGCAATAATAAAAGGAACTCGCATCGCATATTCCTGATTCTCGATCCAAGCCGAGGAAAATTTCATCAACCAATAGGTCAGCGGGGGCTTTTGCAGCCGAGGAACCCCATTGTTCGTCGGAATCTCAAAATAGGAACCCATCGAGCGAACCGCCCCTGCATACTGACCCTCCGTCTCATCGTAGATCGGCGTCTCTTGAATGGAAAAAAAATAAAAGAGCGCAAAGGCACTAAGCAGTCCTGTCACTTTAAGAATAGTTAAATTGAGGATCACGAAGAGAAAACACTAGGAATCTTCCCCTCTGTCACGCTTTAAAATGTTACTTTTTTCCGAAGCACCGATCAAAATGTTCTATTAGCCGAGTCCCCTTTTGGCGAAAACTCTCCGCCCCCTGAAGATCTCCCCGCCCCTCCGACTCTTGAGCCAACGAAAAGAGATAATCCGGATATCGAGAAAGCAACAATCTCGGATTCGCTAACTGCTTCGACCGTTCCAACCATTTCGCATGAAAACGCTTCGTATTCCGAGCGTGAATATCAAAAATCGATTCCTGATGATCAAAATAGTGAACGATCTTATTCGCTTTAATCGTTCCGCTCCACTCATGATCGTATTCCGTCGTCGGAGCAATCCAACACTCTAACCCCTTCTCCCGACATTGAAGTCCTAAATCCCACTCCTCAAAATAGCACGGAGTATAATCATCCTCAAACCGAAGATCCCCACTCGCAAAATGAGCTCGCTTTACCGCAAAGAAAAAACCGGAAATCGCATCGACCTGTAACGGCCGACTCGACATTCCACGATCAAAATACTGATAATCGGTACACCCAAAGAAATTAACAAATGACCCTTGCGGACCAGCAACCGCCGCTCGCTCAATTCGTTGCAAGGTACGCTCAATGATCGGAATCGATTTGGGGCGAAAATGAAGATCGGCATTGATCACAAAAACCGTCGGCGTTTCACTGAGATGAACCCCCACATTCCATGCCCGCGCCACCCCGATATTTTGACTTAAGGTGGCCGATAAGGTCACTCGCGGATGCTTCGCATAACTGGCGGCCATTTTCTCTGAATTAAAAACGACAATCACGTTTCCGTCAACCGACTCTAAATCTTTGAGTAGCGTTTCAATATTAAAAGGACTTGCAGGAGATTTATCGAGTACCGGGATGACAAAAGACCGTTGAGGACGCGATGGGAGAATCGCCCCGCGCCACGGATTTTCACCTAAGAAATAAGAGTCCGCCAACCCCAACGAACGATCACGCCATTGCCGCGCATCAGGAGTCGAAACGGTTTGACCAAAAACGACCTCCAAAAGAGCCTCGGCACGATGCCCATAAGTATGCGCACGCAAAACCTTTTCACGACCCGATTGAGCAATCCGCTCTCGCTCCTCTTCATTTTTTAAATAATAGCCAACTTGATCCACCAACGTCGCCGCATCGTAGACCCCCAGATCCTCTCCCGCAGTGAATAACTCCGCCTGACCGGAGGCCACCCCAGAATCATCCGTTAAAAGAAAGGAGCCCGAGGCCATCGCCTCGAAAACCCGCATATTCAAATCATGCCGAACACAGTTATTAAAAACAATTTTAGATCGAGAAAAAACCTCCGCCATCTCCGTCCAAAAACAACGTCGAACATGTAAATCGTACTGGGCCTTTATTTTCTCTAAAAGGGCACTCCGAGGATGACCCTCCACAATCGATCCCACAAATCCGACCTCATACTCTTTTACAATCCCTTTTTGACCATGAATCTCCGGGTCACAGCCCAACGGAAGCCAATGCACATTCTGAACCCCCGCCGACTGAAAGGAAGGAACATACTCTCGCTGAGCAATAAAGACTAAATCAAACTGCTTTGCCCACTCCAAGTGCCAAGTCAGATTAATATGAGAGTCGATTAAATAACAAACTCGCGGACAAGGAAGTTTATCGATATTTTGCGGAAAATGTCCATAGACCGACTCGATCCATAAGAAACAATCCGGCCGAAGCTCCACCGGAGTTTGATGATAGAGAGACTCCAGATCATATTCATAAGGCAACGGAAGATCATGATCGACCACAGGAACCTTCATGTTTTGAAGATTCCAACTCTCAATCACAAACTCATCAATCTTAGGCCCTAACGTCGTTACCTTCATCAGCTTTCGAAAAGCCCGTTCGAAATAAACCGCCGTTGTGACCGGATAGGAAACATAGGAAAGCCAAAGCCGATGAGAGGAAAAATCCATACCATTAACCCTTTTTAAACTTCTCTTTCAAAACGCTCTCCACATGCGGAGTCACAAAATTCGAAATATCTCCCCCTAATTTCGCCACCTCACGAATAATCGAACTACTTAAATAGGTATAACTTTCTCGAGGCATTAAAAAAATCGTCTCCACCTCCTGTCGAAGTTTTCGATTCATCAGCGCCATCTGAAATTCAAATTCAAAATCAGAGACCGCACGAAGCCCACGAATAATCGCACAGGCTCCTTGGGACTGAACAAAATCAACCAACAATCCATCAAAGCAAAGCACTTCACACGGACTCTTTAAACTCTTTACCGACTCCTTCGCTAACTCAACTCGCTCCTCGACCGAAAACAACGGTGCCTTCCCCGTATTCACCGCCACCGCAATCACCACCTTATCAAAAAGGCGTTGCGCTCGCTCTAAGACATCAAGATGCCCTTTTGTAATCGGATCAAAGGTCCCTGGATAAACAGCAATTCTCATTATTCCTCACTCTTTAAAATATTCATAAATCGGAATCCAATGCCATTGAGCTTGGGGGAGACAATCGTTCATTCATGAGCTCTTCCTTTTTTTTACTCTTTAACCGATTTATTCCTTTTGTCTTTCGATCACCGCACCCACAGAACGCAACTTCTCATCAATTTTTTCATACCCTCGATCGATGTGGTAAACCCGATTCACCGTCGTCACTCCCTTCGCCACCAATCCTGCAAGCACTAGCGCCGCAGAGGCCCGTAGATCAGAGGCCATCACTGGGGCTCCCCCAAGATGATCGACGCCATGAATGATCGCGGTGCTTCCCTCAAGATCGATCTTCGCTCCCATTCGTTTTAACTCACTTAAATGCATAAAACGATTCGGAAAAACTTTTTCAGCAATCACACTGATCCCCGGAACAACGCACATCAACGCACAAAATTGCGCCTGCATATCGGTCGGAAAGCCAGGATAGGTCTCCGTAATCACTTCAATCGATTTCAATGGGCCTGTCGCCCGAATCTGCATCTCATTCCCTTGAATCGTAATCTCTGCCCCCGCCTGCTTCAATGCGTTGGTCACGCCCCCTAAATGTTCAGGAGCCAAATGAGTCAAGCGAAGATCTCCCCCGGAAATTAAAGCCCCCACCATAAAAGTTCCCGCCTCAATCCGATCCGGAATCACATGATGTTCAACGCCACGCAATGAATCAACTCCCTCAATTTCAATCCGCCGCGTTCCTTGCCCTTGAATCTTTGCCCCCATCTTCATCAAAAACTCCGCCAGATCCCGAACCTCTGGTTCACAGGCAGCGCTCTCAATAATCGTCATCCCTTTGGCTCGCGTCGCCGCCATCATGATATTATCGGTCCCTAAAACCGTCGATCCGAACTTCCCCCCTAAAAAAACCTCCGCTCCAATTAATTGGGGAGCCGAGGCAATGACATTGCCCTTCTCCACTTCAATCTCTGCCCCCAACGTTTCCAACCCCTTGAGATGAAGATCAATGGGACGATCCCCAATCACGCATCCCCCAGGAAGAGAGATTGTCGCCCGGCCTAATCGAGCGAGTAAAGGCCCTAACACACAAATGGAGGCTCTCATCTTTCGCACAAGATCATAGGAAGTTTCAGAATGGATATTTGCCGCACAAACGCGAACGGTCCCGTTCTCAAAAGTAACCTCTGCCCCTAAATGCTGCAAAATCTGCAGCATATAACGAATATCACTCAGATTCGGAACATTGTGAATAATACACAGCTCAGGAGTCAACAAGGTCGCCGCTAAAATCGGCAAGGCTGAATTCTTTGATCCACTAATTCTTAAACTCCCACGAAGTGGGTTTCCCCCATGTACCACAAATTTATCCATACAACCCTTATATCACACGGGGATATCGGCTTTAACAAGACGGAAATCGAATCGATTCCAATAAAAATCATTATTTTTTCTTTTGAATTTCAAAATCGGCCTTACTTTTCCGCCATGGCACTTCAGGAAAATCAAATCATCGAACTTCTCAAACAGATTAAATACCCAGGCTTTAGCCGCGATATTATCTCTTTCGGACTCGTCAAAAAAATCGAAATCTCCGAAGGCGATCTCAATATTCGAATCGAGATCACCACTGCCGATCAAAATATCCCCAAACAAATCCATCAAGAAGTCACGGCAATTCTTCAGAAACTCCCTGAAGTCACCAGTGTCGATCTCGATATTGCCGTCGCCGCTCCGCTTCAATCAGCCATGGAGGCCGGTGGACTTCCCCAAAATAAAATCCCCGGCATTCAACATATTATCGCCATCGCCTCCGGAAAAGGAGGGGTCGGAAAATCGACGGTCGCCGCCAACCTCGCTTGCGGTCTTGCGAAGTTAGGGAAAAAAGTCGGACTCTGTGATTGCGATATCTACGGCCCCAGCGTCGCCCTCATGTTCGGATCCAATGAGCGCCCGTACGCAAACGAGGAACAAAAAATCCTCCCCATTGAACGTCATGGAATCAAACTCATGAGTATGGGGTTCCTCCTCGACGAAGACTCCGCCGCGATTCTTCGCGGCCCCATGGTCACTCGTTACACACAACAATTTCTACGCAATGTTGAATGGGGAGAACTCGACATTCTCCTCCTCGATCTCCCCCCAGGAACTGGGGATATCCAACTCACGATTGTTCAAACCGTCGCCCTCTCAGGGGCCATCGTCGTCACGACCCCACAGGAGGTCGCTCTCATCGACGCCCGCAAAGCAATCACGATGTTTAAAAAAGTAAATGTTCCTCTCCTAGGGATCATCGAAAACATGAGCTATTTCTTCTGCTCCGATAACGGAAAAAAATATCCAATCTTTGGAGAGGGCGGCGGAAAACGCGAAGCCGAAAAAAACGAAATTCCGCTTTTAGGGGAAATCCCCCTAGAGATGGAGACCCGAGAAGCGAGTGATCATGGGCTCCCCATCCTCCTGAGAAATCCAAAACTTAAAAGCTCAGAAGATTTTTTATCGATTTCTAGTAAATTAATAGATATTTTGTAACTTAAGGACCGATTTTTACTTGATTCGACTTGAGCATTACTTAACTTGTTCGATATTAATATCAATGCCATGAACGAAAGTCCTAAGATAGGGGATACATTACTGAAGAATTCTGCTCTTTACCAAGAGTTTTTGGCTGAGCGCGAAGAGATTCTCAGACACAAATGGATTGAGAGCGAAAAACTCGGTCACGATATCGGATTTGAAAAAGCGTTGCTCGACTGGATCGTTCGTCATCGTTCCACTTGGAGATCAAATCGCCACCCTTCCAATTCAATACGCTCCTCCAACATATCGCTTTCTCACTAATCGATTTAGGTTCCTTCCTGTTTGAAGGGGAAATGGGTTAAATATCGATCGACCCCTGCGGCCGTCACTGTCGCTCCACTAAAGCATCCCTGCAATAAATACCCCCCCGTAGGTGCCTCCCAATCCAGCATCTCTCCCACACAAAAAAGCCCCGGATATTGACAGATCATCCCCACCTCATTGAGCCCCTCTCCTCTCACTCCCCCCGCAGAGGAGATCGCCTCTTGAAGAGCACGAGGCCCCTTGAGTTTTATCGATAGCCCCTTCACAAGATCTAAAAAAGTAGCTAAATTGCGATCGGGATTTGAACGCAAAAGCAACCCCTTCGACAAAGAATTTAAATTCCAACTCTTTTCGATATCTTTTAAAAAACCACGTTGAATTCGATAGCGTTTCTGAAGCTCCTCCTTTGAAAGATCCGGCTTTAAATCGATCCAAATCCGAGGCTCCTTCTCCTCTCTCAAGGTTCTCGTCAGCGCATAGATCGGCCCCCCCTCTAATCCATAGCGCGTGACCATCAAATCCCCTCGCCTTCGCTCCGGAGAGGAATCAGACCAAACCTCAACCCCTTTGATCGCCTTCCCTTCAAATTTCTCTAAAAACCAAGAATCCCAAGCCACTTCCCAACCACAATTCGCTGAGACCAAAGGAGTCACCGCAATCCCCTTGTTTAAAAAGGAATCAATCCAAACCCCATCGGAGCCGGTCTCCGGCCAACTCCCCCCACCCATCGCAAAAACGACCGCTTCAAAAAGAAGCTCTCTTTCTCCAGCCTCAGAATCCATTAATAAAGACCAGCCCGTTTCTTTTTTTTCAAAAGATTTCCAACGATGTTTGAGCGAAAAAATAACCCCTTGTTTTTTAAGTCGTTCCACCCAAGCGAGGAGTAATTTAGCAGCAGAATCCCCTTGAGGATAGACCCGTCGACTACTTCCGATATAGGTCTCGATCCCAAAGCTTTCTACCCATTTCTTAAGATCCAGAGGAGAAAAGAGCCGTAGCGCCGAGTTCCATCGTTCCTCCATGGACTCGGTCGAAGTCGAAAAATATCTTTGAGCAAATAACTCCACCGGTTCGGAATGCGTAATATTGAGCCCTCCTCGACCGGCCACTAAAAACTTACGTCCGACGGAGGATTTCTGATCGAAAAGCTCCACGCAATAACCATTCCGGCTAAGGATTTCAGCGGTATAAAGCCCCGAAGGTCCCCCTCCGATAATCGCAATTTTTTTTGATAAAGAACTCACGGACCTCTATTCAATCGAAAAAAACGATCAGCGTCCACCTCCGGCTCATAAACCGATCTCATTCATGAGAAACGACTTCTCATGACGAATCTGGAATTAACAAAGGAGTGTTTTAAAAAAACAATTCTTCTTAACCGCGAATTCTCTCTAAAGTAGAGGTCGTCGATTTCCCAGGAACCAATTGAACAATTTGAATCTCAGCGCCGCATTCCAATAACGCCTCGCGCTCCCCCTGATCCAAGGTATCTATCGTATAATCCCCCCCCTTCACATAGACATCGGGCCGAACGATCTTAAGAAAATCAGTCGCCCGTACCCCTTGAAAAATCGTCACCGCATCGACCACCCGCAAAGCAGAAATAATCTCCGCTCGATCTCTCTCTGAATTCACGGGACGAGTAGGACCTTTAAGCTCGCTCACCGAGGCATCACTATTCAATCCAATCCAAAGCACATCCCCAAACTCTCTCGCCTCGGCTAAATATCTCAAATGTCCGACATGCAATAAATCAAAACAACCATTCGTCACCACCACGCGCTGCTTTCTTTTTAAAAACTCCTCGCGCACCGAACAGACCTGATCCCAATCAACAATTCGACTCATACCTTTGATCCTAAGGTCTTCGATCCGGAAAACCGATTTTTTTCTCAAGCTCTTTCAATCGTTCCCAAAACTCCGGGAGCTTCCGAATCATCGCCTCAACCTTTAAACTCTCCCGCAACGGAACGGCATGCCGGCCCGCGACCACCATTTTTGCAGGAACATCTTTACTGATTCCCGATTGAGCGGCAACGGTCGCTTGATCCCCAATATGGATATGACCGACAAGCCCCGCTTGACCGGCAATCGTCACATAATTTCCAAGAGTCGTACTTCCGGAGATCCCACATTGCGCGACTAAAATAGAGTTTTTGCCGACAACGACATTATGCGCAATCATCACTAAATTATCGATCTTCGTTCCCTCTTGGATCCAAGTCCGATCAAAACGTCCTCGATCGATCGTCGCATTCGCCCCTACCTCAACATCATCATCGAGTTGAACAAATCCAACTTGTGGAATCTTCACAAAACGTCCCTTTTGTAATGAGTAGCCAAATCCATCCGAACCGATCACCGCCCCGCTTTGTAAAATAACCCGATTCCCGAGAACCGAACGCTCCCGAACAACCACCCGAGGATAAATCAAACAATCCTCTCCAACCACGCTCTCCTGCCCAATGTAACTTCCCGCCCCAATGACCGTCCTTGCGCCAATTTTGACTCCAGATTCAATCACAACGTTCGGCTGTATCGAAACCCCCTCACCAATCGCCACGTTCGCCCCAAGAACCGCTGTGGAGTGAATTCCCGGTTCAAAACGAATCTCTGCCGGAGCAAAAAAAGCACAGACCTGAGTAAAGGCATCGGAAGCAGAGGGGACACGAATCACAGGAACTGAAAACCTCTCGGTAACTTCAGAAGAGATCAAAAGAACCCCCGCTTTCGTGGTACGAGCCTGAGGTAAATACTTCTCATTCCCTAAAAACGAAATCTGGTGGGACTGCGCCGATTTGAGGTCAGAGACCCCAGAAATAGAAATCCCGGGATCACCTTCGAGAGCCCCTTGTAAGCGCTCCGCAAGTTCCCGGGATGTCATTTAAAACCTAAACGTATTATTTTTTAGCAGGAGCAGGAGTTGCTGTCGTCGAAGGAGCGCTACCAGCAGGCTTGCTTGCATTAATAATCTTAACCACTTCGTCCGTGATATCTTTCAAATCTTGAGAGTAAAGCACCACAGGAGTTTGACTCACCCCCGCTGCTGATTTATCGATCACCAAGTTAAACTTCTCTTTTGCTGAAAAGTCTTGAACCGCTTTGTTGATCTCATCCACAATCCCTTTACGCATCCGCATAAATTGGTCATCAAGTTGCTTTCCACGTTGTTGTTCAAATCCACGAATCTTATTTTCTTGATTACGAACATCTTGAACCTTCGTCTCGAAAGCCTTCATCTTCTCGGTACGAGCAGCCTCGGAAAGTGTTTTATCTTCTGCGGCCAATTTAAGCTTCTGAGTATCATCGACCATCTTTTGATAGTCAGTCATCATATCTTGGCGTTCTTTTTGGAAGGTGCCACGACGCTCGTTCAAGGTCTCTTCGGCCTCTTTTGTTTTATAATATTCAGTAAAGGCTTTCGATAGATCGACAGTGCCGATCTTTAATTCCGCAGCGGCGAAAGTTGAAATTGCCAATAATCCCGATAATGCCAGAGTTAGTTTTTTCATGATCATAAATTTATGTTTGTTTGATACTGTTAGAATTGATAGCCGACGTCAAAGTGAAACTTGCCTGAAGATTCATTTTCTTTTGTTGCCTTGACAGGAACACCAAAATCAAGTCGAAGCGGGCCAATCGGAAGATTCAAACGGAGCCCCACACCACTTCCGATCTGAACCTCATTCCAGAGGCTTCCATAATCAAAATAGGAGGCATCGGCAAACCCTAAATCGGTAAAAACTGCAAATCGCACCCGATCAATAATCGGGAAGGTCATTTCGTAGTTCATATATCCGTAAGTTTTACCACCGCTCGGCTCGTTTTTGTCATCACGAGGGCCAACGTCACGGTAATCAAATCCACGAACTGAGCGAGATCCACCAATAAAGAAACGATCAAAGATCGGAACAAACTTGGAATCTCCATAGCGATCAACAACTCCCGTAGAGGCATTCACCGAGAAGATAATATCCCAAGGAAGCAGGAACCACTTTTGAGCATCGACACTGACTTTATGAATGTCGGTCTCTCCATAAAGAGGACCCCCGGCAAGTTCCGTAGAGAACTCTAAACGCTCTCCTTTTCGAGTCAGGAAAACGTTGTCTCGTGTATCATAGGTCAACGCAAAGGTGACCGCACTCTTCGAACGACTTCCGGCTTCACGGGCCAACTCCGTCGAAACATTGCTATCCATGTCATAAATCTTGATGTTCTCGACCTGATACTTCATCGAAGCCGTCCAGAAAGCATCCAATGGCTTCGCCAAACGAACTGCCGATCCAATGTTTTGCTGATTATACAGACTACTGAGATACTCCTTTTGACTCGCAAAGATATCAAACCCTAAGGAAAGCCGTTGATTCATAAACCAAGGCTCCGTGAAGGAGAGTAATAAATCTTTACGTTTTAATCCGTACTGAACACGAGCTCGGAATTTTTGACCGGCTCCCGTGAAATAAGGGAAATTAGCGATATCGAAGTTTCCTTGTTGGAACTCCACAAATCCCAATAAACTTTCTACCGAACTAAATCCAGCTCCAAAAGTAACCGATCCTGTTCGTTTCTCTTCAACCGTGACCACCATGTTTTTACGATTGGGAATATTGGTGTCTTGCGAGCTGATATCGACTTTCTCAAAGTATCCTAAATTTTCCAAACGCTTCTTGCTCGCATCCCCACGAACGCTGTCATAAACGTCCCCTGGAGCCAAGGCGACCTCACGTCTCAAAACCTTATCTTTCGTCTTATTGTTTCCTTGAACGACAATCTTATCGACATAAGACTGAGGGCCTTCGATGACCGAATAAATGAGATCGATCTTACCGCTTTCAACATTCGCTTGACGCTCAGGATTGATATTCGCATCGATATATCCCTTTTCGCCATAAAGATCTTGAATCGCTTTCTTATCGGCCTCCATGCCTTGAGGGGAATAAACACCAGCATCTAACATTTTCAAACGACTCTTGATCTGAGCCGTATTAAAAAGAACATTTCCTTTAAATCCGACGGTGCCGACATGATATTGAATTCCTTCAAATAGAGTCACTGTCAAATGGATCTCATTCTCGTTCGGATAGTCATATTTAACATCCTTGATCTCCATATCAATATAGCCCTTACCTTGATAATAATCTTTGAGCTTTTGTTTATCGTCCTTAAATTGTTCCTCTTTAATCACTCCCGATTTCGTGAACCAAGTGAGCCAATCCTTTTCCTTTGTCTTAAGAACTTTTTGAAGCTCTTCTGTGGTCAGATTTTTATTTCCAATAAAATTAATCTTGGTGACGAATCCCTTCGAGGATTCATTAATTGAAAAGGTGATCACCGCACGACCAAACTCCTCATTGATATCAATCTTATAAGTGATTTCAGCACGACTAAATCCTTTATTCCGATAAAGCTCTTTGATCTTATCTGAATCCTCAGAGACTTGCTGCTCGCTGAGAGCATCTCCGACCTTTGATTTGATCTCTTTACGAACCCGTTTCTCCTCAAGCTTTTTAGGCCCATTGACCACAATCTCTTTGACGAGCGGCTTAGGCTGAACAATGACAACCACCTTGACTCCGTCTCCCAATGGCTCGTCGGTAATCCGTAAATTAGTAAAAAAACCGGTCGCATAAAGATTACGAATATCCTCTTCAACCGCGGCGGGGGAATAAGGCTGTCCGATTGTGGTTCGCATGTTCGAGAGAATCACACTACGATTGACCGATTTAGGGCCAACGTATTCGATTTGAATATCCTTAACGGCGGGACCCTGTTGAACATTCGAATTCGCCGAGGGGGCCTCGACTAATTTCTTTTCCTTAGGAGCAGGACCAACGGTTGCTTCTTGAGCAAAAATTGTTCCTAAAGAAATGATTAAAATTAAAAAAACAAAAATTGTTTTTTTAATTTCGATTCTATTGATCCGACTTATTCTAGAAATAAGTTTCAAAACACACCTTTACTGTTTGATTTAGATCGACTTGCAGATGACTTCTGTAGTCGAATTTTTGCCAACACTGGCGATCATCATCGATGAGGTCAAGCCCGAAAACAAAAAGCCCCAAACTTTAGTTTGGGGCTCTTTATGAAATCTTAAATAAAAGTAAAAACTCTATTTTTTACTTTTCTTTTCATCGGAAGAACTCTTTTCATCGGAAGAGGCTTTCGCCTTTCCTTTGTAGGTTCTCTTCTCTTTTCCAGTGCTTTCTTCTGATTTCTCAGGAGCGGCACTTTCGACAATCAATTTCAATTTTGCGACGACTTCAGAATGGATCTTAATAATCAATTCGTGCTCACCTGCCGTTTTAATCGGTTTAGGAAGTTCAATTTTCTTCTTATCGATATCAAAACCGGCGGCTTTAAGCTTATCCGCGATATCTTGAACCGTTACCGATCCGAATGCTTTATCGCGCTCTCCAACCAAAAGAGTGAAGTTAAGCTTTACCTTCGAAAGCTTATTCGCTTGCTCTTGAGCATCGTTCATCTCTTGAGCTTCACGTTGAGCCCGTTTTTTATTTAAGAGTTCAACTTGCTTTTTCGAAGCTGAAGTCGCAGGTGCGGCCATGCCACGAGGGAATAAAAAATTACGTGCATATCCAGGACGAACCTTCACGATATCCGCTTCGACTCCCAATCCTTCGACTTTCTCATTTAGAATGATTTCTACGACCATATACTTTTCCTTATTTTAGTTAAACTGCTGACTTAAATTAATCTCATTAAAAGGGAATATCATCCACTGCATGGGATTGATCAAAATGATCCTCATGAGGGACAGAGGCGGAACGTCCCGCACTCGAAGAATCTTGAGAGCCACCGGTGACACCCCCCGCGCCTTGCTTCGCTCGACCGAGAAATTGAATGCGTTCCGCACGGACTCGCAAGCGACTTCGTTTCTCTCCCTCTTTTGTCTCCCATTGATCGAGCTGAAGTCGACCTTCAACAAAAACCGGAGAGCCCTTGGTCAGATACTCCTTACAAGTCTCTGCCTGGCGACCCCATGTGACCACGTCAACATAGCAAACCTCTTCGCGAAGTTGTCCATCTTGAGCTTTATACGATTGGTTGATCGCCAAAGAAAGGTCGCCGACCGCAGTTCCTTTTGGGGTATGCCGCACCTCTGGATCTCTCGTGAGATTTCCCATCAACATCACTTTGTTTAGGTCCGGCATAGTACTCCTTGTCGATCAATCTCTAAAAAACAATTAAGCAGCGACTTCTGCTAACTCTTGTTTTTGTAAATAGAACTGGCGATAAACAACAGGATTTAATTTCAGCTTCTTTTGAAGAGGAGCAATTTGAGCTGGGTCCAATTGAAAAAGAATGTTGGTGTAAAAACCAGCATCCAATTCGCCCGCAACGCGTTCAAATTTCTTGCGATCCATCTTCTGAGATCCCTTAACTTTTCCGCCGTGAGAGATGATCTCTTTTTCGACGGAGGTCAACGCCTCTTTTAGTCCATCTTCTTTACCTTGGATATCCAAGATATAAAGTCCTTCATAAAAATTCATAATTACTCCTTTTTTCGGTTAAAGAGGTTCATCGCTTTTTCCAATCCCTCGGATTGGCAGCAATCAACCGCCTCCACCGCTTGTTCAATCAATCCCTTTACTGCCTCTTTTTGATCAGGAGTAAAGCTCTGAAGAACATAATCTTCTAGCGGACGATCTTGAGGGCATTTTCCAACGCCACACCGGATCCGAACATAGCGCTGAGTTCCCAGCACTTCTTCAATGGACCGAAGCCCATTATGTCCTCCACTTCCCCCTGATGCTCGAATCCGAATCTGACCCAGATCCAACTCCACATCATCCACGACCACTAATACCTCTTCAATCGGCACTTGAAAGTAGCTCAGCCATTGTTGAAGCGGCTCTCCGCTTCGATTCATAAAGCTTTGCGGTTTTAAGTAGGAGACTCCCTGATGCTTACACATCCGAAGTGAGGCCCAAGCAAGAGTCTGGTAGGACCACCCTCCTCGCTCTGCCAACCGATCTAAAACTTGAAATCCAATATTGTGCCTCGTCTCAACATACTTCGAGCCGGGATTCCCCAATCCGACAATACATCGAAAAGGCACAAATCGTTATTTCTTCGCTTTTGATTCGACCTTAGCCTTAGGATCGGCTTTAGCGTCGTCAGCTTTCTTTTCCTTAATTGCTTCAGGCTGCTTTGCGACGGCTGCCCCAGGGGCGACCACTTCTTCAACCTTAGGAGCAATAACGGAAACGACAGGAAGATCTTTTGGATTTAAAACGGTAACACCCTTTGGCAAAACAACTTCACTGACGTGAACGGATTGTCCGACCTCAAGGTGAGAAACGTCGATACGAATGATTTCTGGAAGATCCTGAGGCAGACACTCAACACGAAGATGACGCATGAAAAGCTCAAGCAATCCCCCTTGTTTAAGTCCGATCGGCTCTCCAAATTCTACAACTCGAACTTCCGCATGAAGCTTCTCGTCCTTAGCAACCTCATGAAGATCGACATGGATTACATAATCCTTAATCGGATCGACTTGAATTTCTTGAATCAACGCTAAGTGCTGACCTGATTTTCCAGCGTCATCTAATTCTAAGTCGATCAACAAATTACCTTCTGTTGATAAATGCAGAACAGGACTAATATCTTTAATTGCGAACTGAACAGCGCGGGTTCCCTTTTTGCCATACATGATGCCAGGGATTAGTCCTAGAGCACGGGATGCTTTAGCAGCCTTGGTGCCGACTTGGGGACGCACTGATCCTTTTAATGAAACGGTTTTTGCCATAAATTCCTCTTTTTTTGATGAAAGTTTGTGACACTGGCGAAATCGCCTGCTGTCGTCAAATAAAATTACAATAAATTTATAAGCCCCCCAGAGGGAAGCTTATAAATTCTTCTTCTTAAGTCCTGTAACTCCCGATCAGATCGGGACTTGGGAAAGTTTCCAGGTGTTTCGAGCGTACTCGTGGATTGTTCGATCACTCGAAAACTTACCGACACGTGCCGTGTTCAAGATCGCCATTTTCGCCCAAGCCGCATGATTGCGATAGGCAACTCCGACCTTTTCCTGACATTCAATATATTGAGCGTAATCGGCTAAAACCAAGTACCGATCCCCTCCCTCCAAAAGACTCCATCTTAAAGGAGCAAGGATCCCGGAATGTTCATCAGGAGTAAAATAGTTCGATCCAATCCAATCGACGACGGCCTTCAATTCCTCATTGGCATGATAGTAATCAAAGGAATTATACCCTTTTTTACGAATCTCTTCCACCTCATCAACGGTATGACCAAAGATAAAGATATTCTCATCTCCTACCTCCTCTTTAATCTCAATATTTGCCCCATCTAAGGTTCCAATCGTCAGGGCTCCATTCAAAGCCAACTTCATATTCCCTGTCCCAGAGGCCTCCGTTCCTGCTGTCGAGATTTGTTCGGACAAATCCGCGGCCGGAATAATTCTTTGCGCAAGGGAAACACGATAGTTTGGCAGAAAAACTACCTTGATCCGATTTTCGACCCTTGGATCGTTGTTGATCTTTTCGCCGACAGCATTAATCGCCTTAATAATGGTCTTGGCCATGTCATATCCGGGAGCTGCCTTTGCCGCAAAAATAAAAACACGCGGCTGAATATCGAGATTCGGATTTTGAATAATCCGTCGATATAAGGTCAAGATATGAAGTAAATTGAGCTGCTGACGTTTGTACTCGTGCAATCGCTTAATCTGAACATCAAAAAGAGCGCTGGGGTCAACCGTCACGCCACAATCTTTTTCGATAATAGCACTCAATCTCTTTTTGTTTTCAAACTTGATTCTCATGAACTCTTTTTGGAATTCAGCATCCTCGGCAAAAGCCTCCAGTTTTTTCAACTCATCGATATTTTTAGGCCAACTCTTGCCAATCTTTGAGGAAATTAAATTCGACAAGAGGGGGTTACAGGCCTGGAGCCATCTTCGGGGAGTAATTCCGTTGGTTTTATTATTAAACTTCGTCGGATTTAATTCAAAGAACTCCGGAAAGAGGGTCTTTTTTAAGAGCTCGGTATGAATTGCCGCAACTCCATTCACCGAATAACTTCCAACGACAGCCAGATGCGCCATTCGCACCATCTTCGGGTGACCCTCTTCGATAATCGAAAGAATTCTTTTCTTTTCATTATCTCCAGGCCAATGCCTCTCAATTTGCTCCATATGGTGCTTATTGATTTCAAAAATAATTTGAAGATGACGAGGAAGCACACGGCCAAATAAATCGACACTCCATTTTTCAAGTGCCTCTGGCATCAAGGTATGATTCGTATAGGCAAAGGTCTGCGTCACGATCTCCCATGTTTTCTCCCAACTCAAATTCTCTTCGTCGTATAAAATGCGACTGAGCTCCGCAATCGCAATCGCAGGGTGAGTGTCATTGAGTTGAACGGCTACTTTCGAGGAGAAAAGCTCCCAACCTCCAGGATTCTCCGCTTTAAATCGACGGATAATATCTCTCAAGGAGCAAGAGACAAAGAAGTACTGCTGAACTAATCGAAGCTCTTTTCCGTTTTCAGTCTTATCATTTGGATATAAAACTTTAGAGATCGATTCTCCAATCGATTTCTCACGTACCGCCTCAACATATCCCCCTTGATTAAAGGTCTCTAAATTAAACTCCTCAAAAGCACGGGATCTCCAAAGTCGAAGTAAAATCACGGTTCCTGTATCATAGCCCGGCACCGGAATATCATACGGAACTCCCATCACTTTCTTTGAATTCACCCATTTCGGGCGATAGTTTCCGAGATCATCAAAAATGTACTCCACTTCGCCATACATTTCGATCGTCTGGATATATTCTGGACGAACAATCTCCCACGGATTTCCAAATTTCAACCAATTATCAGGATGTTCAATTTGATATCCATTGACAAATTCTTGTCGAAAAAGCCCATACTCATAGTAAATTCCATAGCCGATCGCTGGGTAATCTAAGGTGGCTAAGGAATCTAAAAAACAGGCGGCCAAACGACCTAAGCCTCCGTTCCCAAGACCCATATCGTTCTCTTCATTGCGGAGCTCCTCAAGATTTAATCCCAGTTCCTCCACCGCTTTTGTTAAATTATCAAAAATGCCAAGATTATAGAGCCCGTTTGAAAGCATTCGCCCCATTAAAAACTCCAACGAAAGATAGTAAACTCGACGAACCTTGTTCTTCTGATGGGTTGATTGAGTCGCTTGGAGACGCTCTAAAATGCGATCCCTTGCCGTATAACTCACGGCCAACATCCAATCACGCTTTGTCGCTCGATTCGGAAATCGTGCTAAACGATAAGTCAGATTTTGTAAAATTGACTCCTTCAGCGCTGATACGGAGTTATCTAAAGTCGTTTGAAATTCTGAAGTCGATGACATTTAATTCCCTTTGGTTATTGAGTCTCTCTTTTTAGGCACCTTCTCTAGGCGAAGCAAGAAAAGAGCCAAGCTTTGTCGGTTACTTTCCTGCAACAGGAACTAAGATCGCCTCTTTCATTCCATGAATCCGCTTTTTATCCAATGGACAAATCGTCGCTAAAGCCCCCCCCATCACCACCTGATCATCCGAAACAAAATAATATGGGGAAATTCGAGCCCGACCTTTCATTTCAATGACCTGCCCTTTTTCATCCCAATAGGGAAAGGAAAAAGCGGCCCCTTTTACAAATCGTTGAAGGAGCCGAGGAGCACTCTCAAAGGAACGCAACGCCTCATCGACTACGACCCCCCACTCCTCGGTTGAGAGGTCTGATCCGATCCAGACCCCTCTCGATCCCCAGGCTAAAGGGGAAAATCCGGAAACTTTAATCACAAGTTCTCGCTCTTTTTGACTCATTGCTTTTAATTCATTCCAATCTTGGATCCCCAGTCCAGGAAGAACCGCATGGGGAGGTAAGGGGGTCGACTCCATGACCCAAGACTCCGGGATCACACTTTGTAAAATTCCAAATCCCTTCTCCCCCAGTTCCCTTCTCCAAAAATCGCGAAGCGGTCTCATCCCTAAGAGCGCCAACCATAATTTCTCCTCAAGATACGGTTTTAAGGGAGGGGTCATCGAAACCCCTTCCTGCAAAGATTGCTTCAAACCTTGAATTTTATTCCAATCAAAAGCTTCAAAAAAACGGTAGACTTGCGGCGATCTCCCCATACCCTGCTCCGCTTTTTTTACTCGCTCCTTGCCGCATAACCACTCGAATTCAGGACGATAATCGGAAGCCTCCTCTGAAATTAAAATCTCCCCTTCAGGAAATATCGACTGAAATCCAACCCGCATTCCAAAATCTCCTCCAAAAATCGAGAAGCCAAATTTCGCATAACTCTCCTGTAACCATGCCGTCAACCCAATCCCTCCGGGGATCGAATCGATTTCACAAAGAGCAAATCCCTCCTCGGTTAACACTAAGTCGGGACGAAGGACTCGAGGGATCTCATTTTTAAAAACCGCAGATCGAGAGATCTCAATCAGCTCCTGTGGTTTCCCAAAATCCATCCACCGTGCAATCCATGGAGGCCGCCTCCCCTCTACGCTATGCCGATAAAGTAAATTACAACAACGAACAAAAGCCGCTAAAAGAGGCCCTAATTGATCGAGCAGCTGAAGATGTTTCTCTGAAAGTTGAAGTGGCGTTGGGGAGGATCGCCACGCCTTCCCGTCAAAAAGAGTCTGATCAGGAAGTTGGGATTGAAACTCTCCCCAAGTCACTTTCGGAATTCGCTCTTCACTCATGACTTATCGATTCTCTTCATTTGAGGCCTGACTTTTCATAAGTTTAATCAAGCAGAACTTCAATAAAGATCCAACTGAATCAATATAAACTGTATTTTTAAAATTTATAAATCGGAATTCAATGCGATTGAAATGGGGAGGAGAATGTTTTCATTGAAGAGAAATCATTGGTTTCGGTCTTTGACCGATTTATGTTAGTAAGTACCGCGAATACTGAGATAAAGCTGATTACGATCAAACTCACGACTGACCAGATCAGAAGTAACAATACTATAGCTGTACCCCGCTTCAAAATCGATATACTGAGAGATCTTGTAGCCGAGCGCTCCATCCATTCCCAAAACATCCTCGGAAATTGTTGTCGTTCCCGATCCAACTCCCAAATCAGAATCGAAGGAACCGAGCGTTAAACGACCTCCTAAACGACCGTAAAACTGGGGAGTAAATTGATAGCGACCGGTTAATGAAAAAACATCGGATTCTTGCATATAGTAAGCTCCATTATCGGTCTCTGTAACTGAATGCGTATAGCTTGCCTCAATATTCGTCCGCGCTCCAACCGTCCAATTTCCGAAAACTGTTCCATAAGGATTAAAGTAACTTCCTCCTTGATCTAAATCGGTAAACGAAGGACCCACTCGCCCTCCGACAGTGATTTGAGGACTTAAGGAGTAATCAGCTCCGACAGTTCCACCAATAGTCGTCGAATCCCTTTTTGCAAAAAAGTAATCATTATCAGAGGCATTCCCCCCTGCAACAAGCGTAATTGTCGGAGTCAAGAGATAACGAAAATCATGACTCAACGAGTTAACCATACGACCAATTTCGCGATCTAAAGCGACATCATCATAGCTTAACCAGTCATTCGTAAAAATAGTCGCAGAGCCAAATTTAGGAGTCCATTGAGCATTTCCTTGAATCGATCCGACATTACTTAAAAAAGTGCTGTCCGTCCGTCTTGCACGAGCATCCCCCCCAATCACATCCGGCTCTTGAGTATAACGAAGACGATCTCTAACATCGACATTGAAGCGTGATGAAAAGGAATGATCAATACGACCAATCCACTCGTGGCGATGATCGAAATCTTCCTTGCCACGATCAGGAAAATAAGTGAGCCCATAGGTGTATCGAGCAGAAAGAAGGGTGTTTTCTAAAGGAAGATTGTAAATTAAGGAGGGCTCAATCAAGGTCTTAAATTGTGATTTTTTATTTTTCTTCGTCGTAAAAATATTATCATCATACTCCTCCCGCAATTGGGCCGTCACGGTAATCGGACGCTTCGTTTGCGCTTTAGTATCCTTGGCAGCAGAAACTCCTTGAGTCTCTTGAGCACGATATTCTGTCCCAGCAGCAACGTTCGATTGAGCTTGTAAATGGAAAAGAGCTCCAAAGCTAATTAATAGAACCAAATAAAAAGAGGTGAAATTCATTATTCAATGACTTTAAGTAAAAACTATTAAAAAGCAACAAAATTTATAGTCGAAATAACTCTCGCGCCCTTTATCTGAAAAATGCCTTAATTTATTTAAGATAAAAACAATTTATAAATATAATAAAAAAAGGCACTGATAAAAAGTAGCCAACCGCAAATTAGTCCGATCGATAGACCTTCTGATCCCGGTAATATCTTCGGAATAAGCGAGGCATTTTTGAAGTGAGCGGGCAATCCCTTAAAACCACTGCCGCTCAAATTAATGGCGGGATTACTATCCGGCAATGGCTTCACATCGGGGGCAAACTCAGACTCGTAGATCATCTCGATATTTCCAACCCGGACAAAATCTCCCTTTCTTAGCTTTACCGATTTTACCCGCTCTCCATTCACACGGGTTCCATTAGTAGAATCAAGATCCTTAATTAAATAGTCGTTTCCATCGAGAATAAACTCCGCGTGATGACTTGAGATACTTTTATGTTGAATCACGATCTCATTCTCATTGATTCGACCGACTCGAGAGCTCTCCCCATTCAAATTAAAAATTTGACCGGCTTGCTCTTCAGACTGAACGATGAGGCGTGGCATAAATAAATACTAGAGTAATGGCTTCCCAGTTTCAATCATTTTACCAAACTGTTCAAAAAAATAAGTCGTATCATGGGGTCCTGGAGAAGCCTCTGGATGATATTGAACGGTAAAAAGAGGGTATTTCAGGTGGGTAATCCCTTCACAAGTCTGATCGTTCAAATTGATCTGGGTGACTTTAACCTCTTTGGAGGGAAGTGAATCAGGATCAACTGAAAAACCGTGGTTTTGAGAGGTAATATTGACCCGGCCCGTCACGAGATCTTTCACCGGCTGGTTTCCACCTCGATGTCCAAATTTTAACTTGAAGGTCCTCCCGCCTAGAGCGCAGCTCGTAATTTGATGCCCCAAACAGATCCCAAAGATCGGTTTTTTTCCTAAAAGATCTTTGACAATGTCATGGGCGTAGGTCAATGCCTCTGGATCTCCAGGGCCGTTCGATAAAAAAACCGCATCCGGATTATCCTTTAAAACCTCCGCGGCGGGAGTCTTTGCAGGGACTACCTTGACTTGGAATCCATGCTGACGAAGTCGACGTAAAATATTGTACTTAATTCCGAAGTCATAGGCGGTGATTTTATACTTCACCGGAGGCAAAGGCACTCGATAGTCCTCTCCCGTGGGGACAGGGGCATTCAGCGGTCGCGTGCCTTGAACTAAAGACCATTTTCTGCTCAGTTGACCCTCCGGATCCCAAAGATACGACTGCTTACAGGTCACCTCTTGAACAAAATCACGACCCACATAACTAAAGGATTTTGCCTTATCAACGGCGGCGAGATCAGAAATCTTTTCCGTCGTAATCACCCCTCGCATCGCCCCATGCGTACGAAGATGCTTGGTTAACGCACGGGTATCAATTCCCGAGATCCCAGGAACCTCATACCGTTTCAGGTAGTCATCAAGGGACTCCACCGCTCTCCAACTGCTCTTTCTTGGGGAAAGCTCCCGAACCACAAAGCCGGAAACTTGAACGCGATCTGACTCCACATCCAGATCATTCACTCCATAATTTCCAATATGAGGATAGGTCATGGTGATGATCTGCCCCCGATAGGAGGGATCGGTCAAAATCTCCTGATATCCCGTCATTGAGGTATTAAAGCAAACCTCTCCAAGACTCTCTTTCTCAGATCCAAAAGAGATTCCATGAAATAGAGTTCCATCTTCCAATGCCAATATCGCTTTCTTCATAGTCTCCTCAAATACTCCAAATCAAATTTCCATTTACAAAAGTTTTGACCGCTCTTCCTTTCACTGACACTTGATCAAAACAGGTGTTCTTTGAAAGAGAGAGACTCTCCTCCGCTCGAATCACCCACTCCAACCCTGGATCAATGACGGTAATATCTGCATCCACTCCAAAGGAAAGGGTTCCTTTCTCTAGTTTTAGAAGTTTAGCAGGATTGACGGTCAACATCGCAATCATTCGTTTCCAGTCAATCACTTGTTCATCGATCAACGTTTTAATATAAATCGCCAGCTCGGTCTCAAGTCCTAAAACGCCAAAGGGGGCATGATCAAACTCAACCTCTTTCTCATAGGTACAATGTGGGGCGTGATCGCTCGCAAGAATCTCGATCGTTCCATCCGCAATCCCTTGCTTAAGGGCCTCCTGATCCCGCTTGGTTCGAACGGGAGGATTCATCTTAAAATTCGTGTTGTAACCTTGAATGCTGTCATCGGTCAAAAAAAGATGGTGAGGAGTGACTTCCCCATAAATCGAAACCCCACGCTCTTTTGCCTCGCGAAGTAAACGAATCGATCCAATACTTGAAAGATGTTGGCAGTGCACTTTTGCCTGTGTCATTTCTGCTAAAAGAATATTTCGACCGACAATAATCTCCTCAGCGAGTGCAGGCCATCCCTTTAATCCTAAAACCGTACTCCAATACCCCTCGTTCATCACCCCTCCTGAGGTCAGGGAGTAGTCTTGGCAATGATCAAATAACGGAAGATCGAGCATCGAGGCGTACTCAAGGGCACGGCGCATCAGCTCATTATTCTGAATGCAATGACCATCATCGGTGATCGCAACGATCCCCGCCTTTTTCATCGAGCCGATCGGTGCCAGAAGCTCTCCTTGCATTTTTTGGGAGATACAGCCGGTGACAAAAACGTTCACAAGAGCGGTTTTCTCAATCCGATCGAGAAGCCAAGCAATCGTATTCGGTCCATCCACGGGTGGATTGGTATTCGGCATCGCCACGATCGAAGTAAATCCACCCGCTGCCGCTGCCTTTGTTCCGGAGGCAATAGTCTCCTTTGCCGACTGACCCGGCTCACGAAGATGCACATGAATATCGATCAATCCGGGGGCCACGATCTTTCCCGCAACAGAGATCCTCTTCCATTGGGGAGAAGGAGAAAGTTGAGTTGGATCAACAATTTTTCCGCCTAAAACATAGAGGTCCCCCTCTTCATCGCGACCATTGGCGGGGTCGATAATTCGTCCTCCTTGCAAACAAAAGGGCGGGTGCTCATCACGAGGTTTGGTATTTTGAATCATGAAACTAACTCCTGAGGGCCTTTGCCTCCTCCTAGTAAATAAAGAACTGCCATTCGAATCGCAATGCCATTGGTCACTTGCTCCAAAATAACGGAGTTTAAACCATCCGCGAGCTCGCTATCGACCTCCACTCCGCGATTGATCGGACCGGGGTGCATAATAAGAACATCCGATTTACATTTTTGAAATCGATTCTTCGTCAAGCCAAACAATGAGATATATTCGCCGACGGAAGGAAACATCACCTGTCGTTGTCGCTCATGTTGAATCCGTAAAAGCATCACGACATCGGCCGCAGGAAGAACTTTGTCGAGGTCGTACTCGATCTTCACCCCTAACCCGCGAAAGTCCTCGGGAACAAGGGTCTTCGGCCCGACGAGCGTCACCTCGGCCCCCGATTTCGTCAACGCCCAGATATTAGATCGCGCCACACGACTAAAAAGAATATCCCCACAAATAATGACCTTTAGCCCTTGAATGTTTCCTTTTCGCTCCCGGATCGTAAAAAGATCGAGTAACCCTTGAGTGGGATGTTCATGGGCTCCATCACCCGCATTGATAATACTTGCCTTTAAACGTTCCGATAGAAATTGAGCCGCCCCCGCTGCCGAATGCCGAAGAATGATATAATCAACGTTCATCGCCTGCAAGTTCAGGGCGGTGTCTTTAAGGGTCTCTCCTTTTTTAAAGGAGCTCGATTCACTCTCCATCGAAACCACATCGGCACTCAAACGCTTGGCTGCAAGCTCAAAGGAGATTCGAGTCCGTGTACTCGGCTCGACAAAAAGATTCACGACCGTTTTCCCTCGTAGTGAAGGGACTTTTTTGATCGGTCGATTTAAAACCTCTTTAAAAGCCCTCGCGGTATCGAGGATTAAATAAATCTCCGCAGAGGAAAGCTCTCTCAAAGAAACCAAATCTTTTCTTGTCCATGACGTCATTAAAATTGTGGTTATAGCGTCCAAATAGCTTACGTAAAATGATTTTTCATAAAACTTTCAACTTCTCCCCCAACTCTCTAAAAGAAAACACTGGATTTTTTCTTGCACTCGACCAGTGTACCCCTCTCTTTCTTATGGAAATCTACATTGACGGCACATTTTACAAAAAAGAGGAGGCGAAAATCTCGGTTTTCGACCACGGACTCCTCTATGGCGACGGCATCTTTGAAGGCATTCGTGCCTACAACGGTAAAGTCTTCTTTTTAATGGAACATTTGGATCGTCTCTACGACTCCGCAAAAGCGATTATGCTCCAGATCCCCTTGAACAAGGAGGAGATAAAAGAGGTCGTTCTTGAAACCTGTCGTCGCAGCAAAATCGAAAATGGGTATATCCGACTCGTTGTCACCCGCGGGATTGGTGATCTGGGAATGAACCCGGATAAATGCCCGAAAGCAACGATCTTTTGTATCGCAGCGACGATCCAACTTTACCCTGAAAAATATTACCGAGAAGGGCTCAAGGTCAATACAGGGGCGACGCAACGGATCTCCCCCGCAGCACTAAGTCCCTCGATTAAGTCCCTGAATTATCTCAATAATATCATGGCGAAAATCGAAGGAAATCTCGCCGGAGCTCAAGAGACCATCATGCTGAATGCCGAGGGATATGTCGCCGAGTGTACCGGCGACAATATCTTCATCGTCAAAAAAGGACAGATCTTCACCCCCACCGTTTATGCAGGAGCCCTCGCAGGGATCACTCGCAAGGCGATTATCACGCTCTGCGAAGAGATTGGAAAACCGGTGATTGAAACCCAATTGACTCGTTACGATCTCTTTGTGGCTGATGAGATTTTCCTTACCGGAACAGGAGCTGAACTCGTTCCCGTCCGCGAAGTCGATGGACGGATCATCGGATCGCAAACTCCAGGCCCGGTCACTCTTCAACTCTTGGAAAAGTTCCGTCATCTCACCCAAACCAACGGAGTTCCGATCTTTGTTTAAAAGAGGAAAAAGACCCAATGAAATGCCAACTTTGTGACTCCCTGTCAAATGTCCATCTTACCCAGATCGTTGCTGGAAAAATGCAAAAAATTGATCTTTGCGACAAGTGCGCCAAAGAAAAGGGAGTAAACGATCCAACGGGATTTTCCCTTGCGGACATGCTCTTAGGAATTGGGGCGACAGAAAACATGAAAGCCGGAAGTCCCGAAGATCTTCAATGTCCCGACTGTGGATTTAGCCAGCAGGATTTCAAGAAAACAGGCCGATTAGGCTGCCCTACCTGCTATGATACTTTTCATGAGGGACTCCAATTGGTCCTCAAAGATATGCACAAAGACACCGTGCATAAGGGAAAAATCCCGGCAAAGCTGCAAAAGTCGAAGATTTATCAGACCCGGATTTTAGAACTTCAAACCAATCTCCAAGAGGCGGTACGCACTGAGAAATATGAACTTGCGGCATCGCTTCGAGATCAGATTCAACAAGTTCAAAATCAAATGAGCGCTCCCTAAAAAATCATTTTACTGATCAAGACAATTCAAAGGCATTTTGAACCACCGATGGACACGGATTAACGCTGATTGCTGAGACTTTCGCACCTTCGGCAAGTGTTGGCGCTATCGAAACAAGGATGGTGGCAAGGAAACCGATCACGATCTTGACCGTATTTATCATCGCACACCTGCTTTGATTTTAGCGGTCATTCGCCGACGGCACATGCTGTGCCCATGCGTTTACAATGCCTGCACCTACCTAAAAGATATCTAAAAGTAGACAAATTAAAAAACTCAACAAGCTTTAGAGACCAAGGGATACCTCTCAGGATGATCCAAGCTCTCCAATTCAAGATCCAGATCCAGTTTTTCCCAATGTAGGAAACGGTGATGAAGAAGTTTCACATTCATTAAGTCCTTTAACGATGCTGTCTCAAACCAAGGAAATGTTTCGAAGTCCAAAAAAAACTCACGATCCCCAACAAACATCCAGATGCCATGTGAAGAGCAATGGGTAATCTCAATGGGAGAAGAAGTGCTTTTTCCACGCTTTTTTAATTTCATTCAACCTCCCTTTTATCTCTTTTTCAATTTTAACCAACTCGCGATCACTCAAACCTGTTGAATTCGCATACGAAACAATCGGTTCAACCCAAAACTTAGCTTCCCCGTCTGATGAAATAACATGGATATGCATTCGCTCCTCTTCTCGTGAAAAGAAGAAATACCGATAGGATCCAGATTTAAAAACAGTGGGTGCCACCTTTTCTAAATTATCCCTGAATTTGTCTGGAGCAAGAAAAGAAATCACGGAGGGTACGCCTTTACGCCTCAGTCTTTTCCGTTGGGAACGAAAAAGATGACCCACAACGACTTTGTCGTGGAGGTCGCACAAAACCAAGAGGAACATAGTGACGAAGAGAAAAAATGAATTTTTGATCGCCCTTCGAACCCTCTCCACTACTGTTTCGAGTCATGAAACTTTTACTCTGGGATATCGACGGAACTCTCATCTGTAATGGCGCCGCTGGGGAGCGCGCCTTAATTCGTGTTTTTAAAGAGATTTTTAAAATAGAGACCACTCTTGACCCGTTCGATTATCGAGGGAGAACAGATCGCAGAATCGCTCTCATGATGTTGGAATACTTTCACCTCCCTCACGATGAAAAAGCACTCCACGATTTTCTCGAGCACTACCTGAGAACCCTTAAGGAGGAACTTCCTCTCGGAGAGGGAGGAACTCATCCGGGAATACAGGAAATTCTCGAAACGATTAAAAATCGCTCCGATCTTGCACAAGGGCTACTCACCGGAAATATGATTCGTGGGGCAGAACTTAAACTTGGTCACTACGATGTCTGGGATTATTTTGAATTTGGAGCCTTTGCGGACGACAGCATGAACCGCAATGATCTTGGTCCTTATGCTGTCCAACGGGCCTCAGAGAAATATGCCTTCACTTTTTCCCCTCAGAATGTCTTTATCATTGGGGATACCCCTCATGATATCGAATGCGGACGAGTGATCGGGGCAAAAACAATCGCCGTAGCGACGGGAGCCTTCTCCGTCGAGGACCTGAAATCCCACCAGCCGACCTATCTCTTTCACGACCTCAGTGACTCCCAAGCTTTTTTTGCTGCGATTGATCAAAATTAGCTCCAGCCCCCCCGACATAAAAATCGGGGCAAGGCGAGGCAGAGAAAGAGAGGTTTAACCGCTAAGGGGCGCCAAATACGCCAAGGAAAGGCAGATTTAACAGGGATGGATAGGATTCACAGGATGTTTTAAAGACAATTTTCTGAATTTTCTTACGCGAAGCAACTGTCCCCATGGAATGGGGAATGGCACGGGAGTGAAGGGAACTTAAAAACCATCGAATAGGGAAATCAGGAAAAAAGGAATTTAAAACCAAAAATTCGGAGTTCTTTTTCCTATTTTCCAGCTTTCCCTATTAAAACGGTATTTTCTCTCTTTCTATCCCGTAGCGCTCCTCGCGAAGCGACTCATTTTATTTCATCGCGATTCTGCGAGCGATGAAATAAAATTACTCGATCCAATCTTTGAAGCCGTCATCAAAGACGACATCAATCAAAATCCATGAGGTCTGAGGCTTGTAACAGATCACTTTCCAACGTAACGGAGCTCGCTGATGGAAGGTTAAATAGGTAATCGAGAGAATTCGTGACCCGATACTCTTCGTGTCGACAAGCTCACTCCCTGTCGATTTCCCATAAAGAGTCAACGCCTGCTGCGTCATATTCGACATGAACTTCATCTCCTCCTCCTTCTCGGAAAGAGGCTGTGCCTTAACGAGTCCCTCATAGGCCTTCACCGCATTTCCTTCCGCTAAACCAGCAAAGAAATCGTCGATGTTTTTCTTTAATTCTGCGGGGGCAGGAGAGGGAGTTAACGGAAGATGAAACGGTTTTGCCGTTCCAATTTCCCGTGCGGTTCTCGTTTTTTCCTCAGAAAAGGAGACTCCACAGAGTAAGAGAAAAAAAAGAATGGATCTTTGCATATTCAGAAAATATCAATCCCTACGAGATTGAAAATACAATTTAAAACATTTTCACACAAAGCCGCAAAGTTGCCCAAGGCTCCTCCCGAAATACAAATTATTTTTTTTGATTTTCTCTTTTCCAAATTCCTACGGGGAGAAACTTGGGAAGCTTTGCGGCTTCGCGTGAAAATTGTCTTTATCCCTTTTCTTCTATGAATGCCGATGCGAAGTATTTCGTGACTGAGTTCAGAAAACAGAAATTTTGGTTTTTATGTTTCGGGCTTTGCCGAAACTCGCAGTCCCTCACGAAAATCACAAAATGTTGACCGTTTTACGAAAGATTTCAAGAGTGAGGGACTAAGAGATAATTTTTAAGTATGAGTCATTGATAATGATATGTTTTTAGCTTTTCATGAATTAGCCCTGCTGAATATCCAGGGCTTTTTGTTTTGAGTTCATAAGACTTTGTTGATGAGTTTGAGGGATTGGCCTGGATGAGATCGATAGAACTCGATGGCATGAGGGAACGTGGGGAACTGTTTCTCTTGCAGAAGGACGAGCACAGCATTTCTAAGAAGAGCGA